>NZ_LBMZ01000005.1:0-1084 GCF_001005525.1 Acinetobacter sp. AG1
CAACTCTCAACCCAATCTTCATAAATAATATTTTTTATTATTTTAAATCAATATTTTAAATTTAAAAATATTCGTTATTTTTATAATAAATATTCAAAAAAAAGCTTAAATCAGCGTTTAACTTAGTAATAAGACATCAGAAATAATTCAAAATACAAAATTTAGCACCAAAATAAAACAATGTTGGCACCATAAAATCGCAAAAAAGTCTATCAAAGTAGATTTAAACAACGATTTCCGCCGATTAAACTATTCTTTGCTATAATAGCGATACTGTTTTTATCCTATCTTCTTTCATGTCAGTTTCAGCACAACAACTCTCTCTTATCGTTCAAGTAGACCAACTTTTACCACAAACGCAATGTGGTTTATGTGGACATCGTGATGGTTGTTTACCTTATGCAAAGTCGATCGTGGAAGGTGAAGATGCAAACAAATGCGTTCCAGGTGGACAACCCGTTGCAGACGCACTTGCGACATTATTAAAAAGACCAACAATGATTGCGGAACCGAGTGTTTGGGACATTCAAGCAGATGGTCGACCACAACAAATGAAAGCGATAATTCGTGAAGATGAATGTATCGGGTGTACTAAATGTATTAGTGCCTGCCCTGTTGATGCCATTATCGGTAGCGGAAAATTAATGCATAGTATCTTGACCGATCTATGTACAGGTTGTGAGTTATGTATTCCACCCTGTCCTGTAGATTGTATTGATCTAGTCGCAGATACCAATCCATTACCCACAATTCAACAACGTACTCTTGAACAAGATGATCTAAGACATCGTTACTATGCACATATTCAACGAGAAGAAAAACGTCGTTTGAGTCGTAAAGGACCGATTGTTCGTGCTGAAATTGATACCGAATTTTTTGCTCAATTTTCTCAAGCACTTAACAATGTACCCTTGATCACACTCATAGATAAACCGAAAGAAAATCCTGTATTAGATGCAAAAACGACAATTGAACTTGCGAAAATTAGAACGCAAATCAAAAAGTTAGAAAAGCAGTTAAGTGTACGTGCAGATGAATCCAAGCAAACACAACTGCTTGATTTGCAAAAACGTTTAAATGAATT
>NZ_LBMZ01000011.1:0-1434 GCF_001005525.1 Acinetobacter sp. AG1
TGTCAGCAGGGGTGAGTTATCAAGAAGATGACACTCGTAGAGCGATGTGGGGTGGCTTAACAGTGGTCGTCAGCGAAGGTATACGTACAAGTCTTGCTAGATGTACAACAACAACCCAAGACTGGACTCGGTGGAGTGTTAAATATACCAATTGGTTTGCTGATTTAACGCAAAAAATTAACCAAGACTGGAATGTTAAACTTTCCTATGCACATGGTAAAAGAGAAGCGGATTCAAAACTATTTTATGTTTCTGGGAACCCCGATAAAACAACAGGCTTAGGTTTATCTGGCTTTGCAGGTTCCTATAAAGTGAATGTTGATCAAGATAATGCAACCTTACAATTAGATGGGAAGTTTGATCTATTTGGACGAAATCATAAAGTTGTCGCAGGATATCAATATTCAAATCAAGACTTCGAAGCGTTAGGACGATCTGGTACAACGCAAACTCCTGAAAGCATTTATGATTGGAATACTGCGCTGCCAGAACCTGTATGGAGTGCATGGGCACCTTCAGAAAGCTATCAAGTTAAACAAAATGCAATTTTTGCAGCTACACAGCTTTCTCTACTCGATCCACTGAAGTTAATTGTTGGTGGTCGGGTGACTGATTATGAAAAAGATTTAGGTTCAAAGGCTCCTAAGATTAAATATCAACATGAATTTATTCCTTATGCAGGATTGGTGTATGACATTCATCCCAATTATTCAGCTTATGTAAGCTATACCAGTATTTTTCAGCCACAGGATGAAAAAGATATTAACAATAACTATCTTGAGCCAATTGAGGGTAAGAGCACTGAAATTGGATTGAAATCATCATGGTTTGATGATCGTTTGAGTGGCTCTTTAGCCCTTTTCAATATTCAACAAGATAATCTTGCTCAAGCAGTCGGCCAAATCACTCGACCAAATGGAACTTTAGAAACATATTATCGAGCTGCTGAGGGGGCAAAAAGTAAAGGTTTTGAGCTTGAACTGAGTGGTCGACTTACACCGAATTGGAATATTACTGCTGGATATAGTCAATATAAAGCAACAGAAGAAAACGGAGCGGATATCAATACGCAATTGCCGCGTAAGCTTATTCAAACATACACAACTTATCAGCTTCCGGGGCAATGGGATGCTTTAAGTATTGGGGGGGGGATTAATTGGCAAAGCAAGACTTATATTGTTGCTTCAAATGCACCAGTTGGTGCAGATCCTCGTATTGAACAAGGTGCCTATGCTTTGGTTAATTTAATGGCTAAATATAAAATTAACCAAGATTTTTCAGCACAATTAAATATTAATAACCTATTTGATAAGGATTATTATGGCGTATTCCCTGCTTATGGCCAAATTACTCAAGGCGCACCACGTAATGCAACATTAACCTTACGTTATCAATTTTAAAAATAAGAATTAAAAAAAACGGCTGAATTCAGCC
>NZ_LBMZ01000003.1:0-1040 GCF_001005525.1 Acinetobacter sp. AG1
AATCCAAACACGATAGTTACGAGCAGCTTGCATCAAGATAGCAACACCACCTTTTTTGCCACTACCAACTTCAACGCCATTTGCGCGTAATTCTTTAAAGTCACCTTGAGGGCAATCTTGAGTTAGTTTCCAATAAAGTACACCAACAATTACCATCATAATGCCAGGTACAAGTAAAGCGATTCTCCAACCCATTGCTTGTTCAACGCCAAACATCACAATTGCACCGAGAATTAATGGCATGATTGCTTGTGTTGCACCTCCACCCGCATTTCCCCAACCTGCAGAAGCCGCATTTGCTGTGCCGACAACATTAGGTGCAAACATGACACTGGTGTGATATTGAGTGATGACAAAGCTTGCACCAATAGCACCAATTAAGAGACGGAAAAACAAGAACGATTCATAAGTATTTGCTGCTGCAACACCGAAAACAGGGATACTGCCAAGAATGAGAAGAGCAGTGTAGGTTTTGCGTGGTCCATACTTGTCACAGAGTGGACCAACAATGAGTCGGATCAGAATTGTGATTGCAACCGCAGCGATATTGATGTTTGCGATTTGGTCTTTGGTTAGATTAAATTCACCTTTGATGACTGGCATTAATGGTGCACAAGCAAACCAAGCGAAGAAACATACAAAGAATGCGAGCCAAGTCATATGAAAAGCACGCATGGCAGGCGTTGAAAAGCTAAATAATTTTATTTCAGTTGCTTTTTTAGCATTTAGATTCATTTTTGAAGACATAACCTTCCCCTGAACTGAACGAAATATATTTTTGCTATGCAATATTTCTGCATACACAAACCGAACAGAACGGACTTCATTGGCCGTCAGCAAATTTTTTATGAATCGTCGTTGATTCATGATGCTTGTTACTAAGCAAGGGGCGTGCCAAAAAATAAATTTGATCAAAATTTAAAATTAACTCTATAATTATAAATATATAATTATATTAGAAATATTATTTCTATTTATGGGTGTTATTTATCAATGAATCTCATATGCTTTATTGATATTTATGTTTCTTCATTATTTCG
>NZ_LBMZ01000014.1:0-1500 GCF_001005525.1 Acinetobacter sp. AG1
AAGCCTGATATCAGGCTTAATTAACCTACAAAAATTTTTCCATTAATAAATCTATTCTGATATTTTTCAAAAACCTCCTATTACTCACAATAAAACATTTAACATTCACAATAAAAAACTTAAAACTCTTCATAATACCTAAATGGGTGCAGTTAGGGAGAGTAAGATATGGCACAATATTTACGTATAGCTGAGAATGTTTATAGCCAAGTAAAGGAAATTAAAGACTTTAATCATGATCCATTAGAAAATTTAAACAAGCTAATGATCGAGATACGTAAAGAGATAAAAGGTTCAAAATTAAAATTACTTTATAACTTTATTGATTTTGAAGAATGTCTCAATAAGCCTAATGTTGAATGTAAAATTCAGCTAGATATTAGCCTTATCCCGACAATAAAAAATGAAGGTGAATTCATTCTATGGTTAGCAGGTTTTATACAAAGAGTTACCACGGATGGTAAGAAAAAGCTTCCACCTATTCGTAAAGAAATCCCTCCAGAATTTAAATATAATCAATCTAAAGAGACCGTTAAAGTCCTTCATATTCAACCAGAATATTCTAAAAGTGGAGAACAAATTGATTCTTATTTTAAATCTGATGAATTTATAGAATCGTCTAATAAAAGCCCCTAGGTTTTGAAAATAGAAGTGAGTTCTTGACCGTTCACACTTCTATTATTTGCTGAAGTTATTCAGCCGCCGCCTATAAGGGCGGTTTTCTTTTATATGCGCAAGTTTAAATTGACATAAAAAAGCCCTGTTCGCGTAGAACAGGGGCAGAGAGTTAAGTTAAATATTACTATTTGTTCAGATTTTTTCTGCGATTCCACGCATCACGCGAAGCCTCTTTTGCTTCATCCCAAGATAAACGAGAGTCAGCTTTACCTTCTTGATCCCAATATAATCTTAGCTCTGGTTCGACTTCATCAAAAGCCACATCAGGATCATAGCCATATTGTTTTTCATAACCAAGACGATAAGCACCTTGATAATCTCGATCAAAATTTAAGTCCGGATATTTAGCTTTTGCTTCATTATAATAAGGCTGTTGAAGATAATTTTCACGCCAGTACGCATCTTCAACAGTAGGATCAATTGCTTCTCCAACTGCACTACCAGCCAATCCGCCAACAACAGCCCCTACAGCACCGCCCACTAGTGTACCCACAGGACCACCCGCACTTCCAATGGTTGCCCCAGCTACAGCACCACTTGCCGCACCAACGCCTGTACCAACTGGATGAGCACCAGGTTCACCACTCAGTGGATCTGCATTCAACTCTTTTTTGACTTCCTTCGATGAGTTTTTAATACGCTCACGATCAAATTCGTCTTTATTTATCATCAAACTTCTCCTCAAAACAAACAATTATTTATTTACTTATAAATATTCAACCTTTTTATAAAGATTAAAATATCTAAAGCTACTATGACTTAAACATTACTCAAGTTTTATGTTAAAAAAAGTAATGAAATTATTTTTTAAGTTAAAGATTA
>NZ_LBMZ01000018.1:0-1946 GCF_001005525.1 Acinetobacter sp. AG1
CAGGTCCCAAGGGTATGGCTGTTCGCCATTTAAAGAGGTACGCGAGCTGGGTTTAGAACGTCGTGAGACAGTTCGGTCAATAATAAAACACACAGGACGTGGTCGTTAATAGGATATCAACGACATAAACTGAATATGAAGAAGCCCCGTCAAGATGATGGGGCTTCTTTTTGTCTTATAACAAACCCAACCTTCTTATTTCACCGCCAACCATGTCTTTAATGAAATTCCTGTCCCGTAGTAAAGCGACCATTCAGCGTAGCGCCAATTATGTGGAGCAGATTGAGCTGGATAGTATTGATCAATGGCAAAATGTCAGTGTTATTCTGGTGTGGAATCCTACGGCTGAAGATTAGGCGTCTGACCGTGCATATTCCAGCAATTGCCACACAATTTTCCAAGTTAGCGTATAGTTCATTGAATTCTGTTATTTTACCCTATCGTGTACAGAGAGAATAATGTATTCAGTGCAATAGCTAAGATAATGTGAAGTAATCATGATGTAGTTGAATCTGAATATCAGTTAATTAATATATGAAAAAATTTAGATTTTCAGCGTATTATTAGTGGCGTTTCAATGAAGCGAACTCTATAGTAGTGATGTTAATTTTAGACTGTACAGTAAAATTTAAGAAAAGTTAGCTAAAATAAACTCAAATATTGTAAGCAAAAAATAGGGATATCAAGATGGCTAAAAAATCATCTAGCATTATTAGTGATGTTTTTTGGAATGGGGTAGTATTGCTTATATCCGTTTTTATGCTAAGGCTTACATATATTGATATTGCCGAAGACATTCAACTGCGTGATCACGGTGTAAAAGTGCTGGGTGAATTAGAGATGGCTAAACGGTATAGTACCAACATTTTTACCACCGGTTATTCTTTTAGTATCAAGTATCTAGATCTCAATCACACTCAGAATTTCAATGTTACCCGCAATATTTTTTATACGTATGTTCATAACGAGAAATTTACTCAAGACCGGCCAATTGAGATAGTTTACTTACCGGAAGATCACACTATATCTAAGCCGACGGAAATGTTGGGACGATGGTTCTATTGGGGAGCTAGTCCATTTGTTAACGGTTTTATTGGTGTGTTATTTGCGCTTATGTTTTGTTTAATGTTGAGAAGCAAATATAAGAAGTTACAGAGTAGCCAGACTCGTTGCAAACCCTGACTTAGCATTTAAAATAAATTATAGCTTCCTCAGGGCAACCGCAAACTTTACCGAAAAACTGATAATCAATATAAGTTATTAATTTTTAAAGTATGATATATTGAGATTTATGAATTGGCTAAATTTTAGTAGCCTTCCAAAAATTTTGATTATTTTTAAATTAATTGGAATTCACTAAAAGCTTAAATTGATCTTTCGCAGAATTATTGGTTGAAAAATAAGTGAATCTTGTGGTTGCCCTAATAGCTTTCTGATGCTTGATAAAGTTTTGGTTTTTGAAAAAACATACTATCTTATCCATTTCAAATATTGACCAAATAAAATCTCTTCACAAACCGTATCATTATTCAGGCAAAAGCAATGAATCATTGACGCCAATTTCTTATCTAAGTTTAACTGTCTTTTTTCTAGATTTATTATCTCGGGCAAACGGCTGTACATCGCTAGCTTAAACAATATAATGCGGAAATGACTGATCAAGTTAGCATTGGTTTACCCATCACACCTGAACAACGTCGTATCAGAGAGTTAAAAGAGAAGAAATAGTGTAGAAATGAAATCATTTATTTATAAAAATTAACAGTCGAACTCAAATTATATATCACCTTATATTTTCTACATTATACAAGTTTCTTATATATTATCAATTTTATATCTCCCCCTCTCTTAGACAATTAGGCTAAGCAATTTATGCCTTTTGGATTGAATTTTTTCCAAGCATTATTTTTCAACTTTATATTATGCGATAAAAAACACCCCCTCTG
>NZ_LBMZ01000012.1:0-1441 GCF_001005525.1 Acinetobacter sp. AG1
CAGTAGATGGGATTCAGGCAAAACAAGATGCGTCAGCAGCTTATCTTGATAAATTTCGTCAGAAAGTTGAACTATACGGTAATCGTTATTATCCAGATGAAGCGAAACAACAACATTTATCGGGTGAAGTACGTTTAATGGTCATTCTGAATGCCGAAGGTGGAATTCGTGCAATTCGTCTTATAGAAAGTTCTGGACATCCCATTTTAGATGAAGCTGCAAAAGCTTCGGTGCGCCGTGGAGCACCTTTTGGACCCTTTGATAACAATATGAAAAAGGACATTTCTGAATTACGAATTATTCGAACATGGCGCTTTGATCCTGTCGATGCGGAATTTGAAGTACATTAAAAAGGTGTACTTCTTTTTATCGTATTTTATAAATTAAATAAAAATTATAAAAATCAATATATTAATTTTTTTAAAAATACATAATTTAAATTATTAAATAAAAAACAAACAATTGAGTTTAATTGTTAAAACTTGAATTGATAATAAAAACAATTATCATTTGCAATATCTTTATTTTTGGAAATATGTGCATCCTTGTTTATTGCTTTTCGGGGGAATGAGGTGCGTATTTCCAAATGTTCCGTATGATCAAGGACAATCTCTCCATGTACCTATCTGTCAGCTTAAAAATATTTAAAACACATCCGCTTATGCTCGCTATGTCGGTATTACTGCCATCATTTGCATACGCTGAGTCAACCAGTCAAACCACTCAGTTACCTACCATTAGCATAAAAGCTGAAAGTGGAAAGCCTAAGGATGCTTATACAAGCGAAACGACATCTACTGCTTTACCTTTAGATCTTAAATTAAAAGAGATTCCTCAGGCCATTTCAGTTGTTACACAGCAGCGTATACAAGATCAAGGTTTGACCACATTGGTTGAGGTCGCTGAAAATGTAACTGGGTTGTCTGTAAATCGCTATGAGACAAATCGTGGTGGATTATATTCAAGAGGCTTTGTTGTTGATAATTATATAATTGATGGGATTCCGACCTCTTATACTTTGCCGTGGTCATCAGGTGAAATTTTTGCAAGTACGGCAATTTATGATCATATTGATATTGTACGTGGTGCAACAGGTTTAACTACTGGAACAGGAAATCCTTCTGCTGCAATCAATATGGTACGCAAGCGTGCAACAAGTGATGTACCTACGGCCAATATTGAGGTCAGTGGAGGCAGTTGGAACAATTATCGTGTGATGGGGGATGTCGCGAATAGTTTAAATGAATCAGGTTCATTGCGTGGACGTGCTGTAGCTCAATATGAGCAAGGAGATAGTTTTACTGACTTATTGAGTAAAGAGCGTTTAACCTTAATGCTGACAGGTGAAGCGGATTTAACAGATTCGACATTGTTGTCAGCAGGGGTGAGTTATCAAGAAGATGACCCTCGTGGACCGATGTGGGGTGGCTTACCAGTGTTC
>NZ_LBMZ01000035.1:0-3433 GCF_001005525.1 Acinetobacter sp. AG1
GCAATATTTTTTTCGACTCTTTTTTTTGTTGCGAGAGTACTTTTTTATAAATTGTATTTAAAAAAAATTGTTAAGAGGCTTAAAGGTGAAATTCTAATATATTCTTATTGGAAGGATATTGGGTATTATGCATCATGTTTATTAAAAAAAGAATATAAAAGAATAAAAATTATTTCAAGAGCACATGGTTTTGACTTATATGAAGAACGTAGGAAGTTTAGCTATATGCCTCTAAAAAGGCAGTTTAAAGATAATGCTGAAAAAATTTATTTACTTTCAGAAAGTGCTTTGGCGTACTATCGTGATAGATACTCCTATTCGGAAGAGAAATTGGATATATCTCGTTTAGGTGTATTTTTGCCTAATAAAATTAAATATTTTAATTCAGATAAAAAGACATTTACTGTTTTGAGTTTATCATCATGTATTCCAATTAAACGGGTAGACAAAATTATAGATGCTATAAATCAATTTAGTGTAAAAAATAATATCAGAGTGAATTGGGTACATATTGGTGATGGAGTGCTATTTGATCAGCTAAAAAATAAAACAAAAAAATTATCCGATTTAAATAATAATTTTAATGGGACATTTTTAGGGCAATTAAGTAATAAAGATGTCCATGAATGGTTATCTATAACAAATGTAGATGTAATTATTAATGCTAGTGAGTCTGAAGGAGTTCCTGTTTCACTTATGGAAGCTATGAGTTATGGGGTTCCTGCTATTGCTCCAGATATAGGGGGGATTTCAACTCTAATTGTAGAAAATAATGGTTATTTAATGTCATCTTCTGCAGATGTCTATGAAATTATAATGGGTTTAGAAACGATTTTTTCTTTACAAGATGTTAATTCATATAGAAATAGTGCACGGAATATGATTGATAGGCAGTTTAATGCAGAAAAAAATTATAAAGCATTTATTTCTCAAGCAGAAAAAATGATAGAAAATGGATAAGAAAAAAATATTAGCCTATGCAATAGGTCCTGTGGGTTCAGGAATATTCAGCGTTGCGACCTTACCAATAATTACATGGTTTTATAATGTTGATGATGTAGGGCGCATTTCTATGTTGCAAATATTTACATCATTTGCCATATTATTCTTTTGTTTAGGTTTAGATCAGTCGTATGTTAGAGCATATCATGATTCAGATAATAAACCCCTATTGTTGAAACATGCAATGTTTCCAGGGGTTTGTATATGTATCTTGTCTTGCTTATTGATTTTTATATACAAACCAGATTTTATTTCTAAGATATTATATAGTGTTGAAAGTGTATATTTAAGTTTTTTAACATTTTTTTGTTTTATTGTTGCTTTAATCAGTCGATTTTTATCTCTTACTTTAAGGATGCAAGAGAGAGCAATAGCTTTTTCTATGAGCCAAGTGTTGCCTAAAATACTATTATTGCTATTTGTAATAAGTGCCGTAGTATGGGCTGGAAGTAGAGATAGTAAACAACTATTTACTGCAAATGCGCTGGCTTTATTTATTGCTTGCCTAATCTTTGCATGGAATACTCGTAATGATTGGATACCAGCATTTGCTCAGAAATTCGATAAGATAGAGTTTCAGACTCATTTATCCTATGGTTTTCCTCTTTTAATAGGAGGTCTTGCTTCATGGGGATTAAATGTATCAGATCGTATATTTTTAAGATTATTCTCTTCTTATACTGATCTCGGTGTTTATTCTGTAGCAATGAGTATTGCATCTGCTGCAACTATTTTTGCAACCATTTTTAATACAATTTGGGCTCCCTTAGTCTTTAAGTGGGTGAGTAGTAGTGAAATTGATTTAAAGAAAATAGACGATATTTCAGAATATATTTTGATGGCTATATATTTTATAGTTGTTGTAGCAGGTTTGTTTTCATGGCTTTTAGACTTCATATTACCTAATCAATATCTTTCGGTTAAGTATTTGATAATAATATGTATAATCGGACCTTTATTTTATACATTATCTGAAGTAACAGGTATAGGTATTGCAATAGCTAAGAAAACTAGATTTTCTATGTATGCTTCTATTGCGGCTATGCTCACAAGTATCGTTTTAAATTTTTTCCTAGTGAAAAAATTAGGTGCTTTAGGGGCAGCTATATCAACAGCTTTCTCATTTTGGTTTTTTTATATTTTACGAACGGAATTTTCTCAACTTGTTTGGCGGAAAACAATTAAACTTAGAGGTTATTTAATAACCTTTTCAATTTTATTAATTTCATCTATTTATTCACTTTTAATGATGAGTATAGGGTTGCAGATGGCTTATTGGGGAATGTTTTTAATCTTAGGTATGTTTATCTTCAAAAGGGAGATTAACTCTATTTTAAATCTTTTTAAGAGGCGAAGATGAGATATAAAAAATTTTCCTATTTTTTTCTGTTGGTATATATTTTTTTCTTTCATATATTAGAGAGTTATTCAAACTCTGCCGTACAAATAGGCACTTACTTTCTTGCTTTTCCCTTATTTCTATGTTGGATTTTGGAAAGCATTTTTTCTAAAATAGGTGTATTTTATAGATCAGAATTATTGCTGATTTTCTATATTTTTTATGCACTTCTAACATGTATTTGGAGTTGGGATATAGATTATTCATTTAATTATTTTTTTAGATTTTTTAGTGTTGCTCTTTTATATGTAATCATGCTGGATTTGATACGAGATTCTAATAGATTATTTCAGACTTTACTTGCATATGTTTTGGGGGTGTTACTAATAGCCTTTAGTGGTCTGAAGAATATTATTTATAATCAAAGTTATAATGAGTGGACTGGTCGATTTTCAGCTGATGGGTTTGATCCCAATAATTTTGGTATTATTCTAAATCTTGCGGTAATTTTTATTTATTTATTGATTTTTAATAAAAAAATAAAATTTATTTTTGCAGTTCCAATAATATTTTTATTCTCATTCTTAATTTTGTCTACGGGCTCAAGGGCATCTTTAGGTGTATTTGTTTTAGGTTTATTTCTAATTTTGTTACTTGTTGGCGTTAGAAAACCAATAATATTATTTATGTTTCCAGTTTTCTTCCTCGTATTCCATGCCGACCAACACCTTGACTCAAGCACAACAAGCGGCTTGTGAGTTACTCGAAATATCTCCTGAACAGTTGGATCGTCAAACGCTGACCCAAGCTTACCGTCGTAAGATGGCGGATTTCCATCCTGATCAATACCAACAATTGCCTCCAGCGGTACGACAGTTGATTGAACAACGGGCACAACAACTGAACCAAGCACGCAACTGTTTAGAGGAATTTCTAGAATCCGCTTAATCGCAGACCCTAGCAGCTTTGTCCAATGTGAATGGCTTGGATATTTAATCAGAATAAAGAAATTTCAAATACATATTACCTCTCTGAAGACCCAGCACCTAGCCAAGACACAACCTGACTGAGTGCTGTTCTAACATTCAAGAA
>NZ_LBMZ01000024.1:0-2352 GCF_001005525.1 Acinetobacter sp. AG1
TGTGCGATGCTGTCTATTTTATTTGTAAAAAATCACAAGGTTTGAATTCATTAGAAGCATTTATAACACTGCTTATTCATGAACTTCATTTTTATGAAGAATGGGATATTCTTGAAACAACTACAGCAGATTTAAAAAATATTTTTGATATTTGGTTATTACCTATATTAGAGAAAACTAATTTTAAAACACTAACTGAAGTAGAAGTCCAAGAACAAACACAATGGATAGTATATTCTATTCAAAAATTAATAAAGAAAAATCAGAATGCGAAAAATCTAAAATATTCTGATCGTTGGGGAATTTATCATAATGGTGCGGAGGTTGCTCCAGTTGAAAGTTTTACTTTACCTATTTCTTCACATCTAAAATTAGCATTAGGATTAACAGCAGATTGGAATGAGGTAGAGATATTTTATGAAACGTCCAATGAGTATGTGTTTTTCTCATGGTTTACGGGTGCATAATCGGTGAAGAAAGCTATAAATATGGGAAAAACTTTTCATAAATCTTAACGTTTTCTACTTTCCTCCTAAGTTCACAAGCCTATAATGCTTAAGAATCATTCCAAATCTAATAAGGAAATAACATGTCTACCGATCAACAATTTCCAACGCCTGCCAACTTAGGTATAGCAGTTTACTCGAATAATGCAGAAGCGATAGGCAATACACCCTTAGTTCGTATCAATCGTTTGATTAAATCAGATGCTACAATATTGGCAAAAGTTGAAAGCCGTAATCCTGCATTTTCAGTAAAATGCCGTATTGGTGCAGCGTTGATTGCGGATGCGGAAAAACGTGGTGTACTTAAAACAGGTATGCATATTGTTGAACCGACTAGTGGTAATACAGGTATTGCTTTAGCATTTGTTGCAGCGGCAAAAGGTTATCCTATTACCTTAACCATGCCCGCAAGTATGAGCTTAGAGCGCAGAAAAGTATTAAAAGCTTTAGGAGCAAATCTGGTTTTGACCGAGCCTGCTAAGGGCATGAAAGGTGCGGTGGATGAAGCTGTTCGTTTAGCCACTGAAAATCCTGAGCTTTATTTCCTACCACAACAATTTGAAAACCCAGCCAACCCTCAAATTCATGTCGATACCACTGGTCCTGAAATTTGGCAGGCAACCAATGGACAAGTGGATATCTTAGTTGCGGGTGTTGGTACTGGCGGGACAATTACAGGAATTTCACGTTATTTTGAGCAAGTTCAGAATCAGCCAATTTATTCTGTTGCAGTTGAACCCGCTGAATCTCCAATCATTACCCAAACTAAAAATGGTGAAAGCATCACACCAGCACCGCATAAAATTCAGGGGATTGGTGCGAATTTTATTCCTAAAAACCTAGACCTAGATTTGGTCGATGAAGTGTTGCCAGTGAATAGTGCGGATGCGATTGAGTGGGCAAGAAAGTGTGCAACGCAAGAAGGAATTCTAGTGGGTATTTCAAGCGGTGCGGCATTGGCGGCGGCGGCACAAATTGCTGAACGTCCTGAAAATGCAGGCAAAACGATTGTTGTAATTTTACCTGATAGTGGTGAGCGTTATTTGTCTTCGGTGTTATTTGAAGGTTTGTTTGACGAAGCGTAATTTCATTATTTAGCCAATAAAAACCATGCTTAAGAGCATGGTTTTTTATTTACTCTTTATTTTATAGGGCTTTTTTTAAGATTTTTTCATGACGTTTTACTGAACGAGCATACTTTTTACCTTTATGGCGTGTCCAAAAACTCCGTTCATAACCTGATGGCCCAACATTATAATACGCTACGGCTTTTGACCAGCTGCCAGCTGATTTATAATAGGTTGATAGGATATATGCACCGCAATTAATATTAGTATTTTCATCATAAAGATTGCCAGGACAAGACTGGCGCCAATGAGTCGAAACTATTTGAGTTAAACCGATCGCACCTGTAGGGGAGCGTGCTGAACTATTATAATTTGATTCTTGGCGAATGAGCGCAGCGAGTAAAGTGGGTGATACATCATAACGCTCTGCATTTTGCACGATCATTGGGGATAAGCGATTTGCTGTATTTGGAGAAACAGAATAGGCTGTTTGTAGTCCAGATGATAACTGAGTAGAGCGATTGGCGAATGATCCGCTTAAACTGCTACACGCAGCCATACTGATTGCAATCACGATCAAGCCTAGCTTTAAAGTAAATCCATATAGATTTTTTATAAGTTTGTTGTGGTCTTTATGAATGAATATGCGTTGCAAAATAATAAACCGTTCCGATGAAGTTAGATGGATGGTATTAACCACGAATAAATGAGTCAATAACAGTTACTTTATGATCATGTGAATATCTCTTTATCAATAGAAAAAGCCCCGACATCCTGTC
>NZ_LBMZ01000074.1:0-15144 GCF_001005525.1 Acinetobacter sp. AG1
ATTCAACGCTAGTTAATTTACTGTACGTGATTAGAAAAAATATCTATTTAACAGTTTGACTTTCTAGTTCTCGCGATAAGTTGAATAACCATAGGGACTAAGTAACAAAGGAATGTGATAATGTTTAACAGTTCCATCCACTTTAAAAATTACAGGAACTTCTAGAAAACGGTCTGCTGTTTTTGTTAATTTAAGCAAGCATCAGTTTTAAAGATCACATTGTAAACCCCTTTTTCCAACGCTTCGTTCTCAGGATATAGCGCAGTAATTCTTCCGTTTTTCCCAGTGATTTTCTGATTAAACTTAATACACTGATCACCAGAGTTTTTTTTCAAGAACAACCTCAACCAATCAGTGAAACAATTTTTAATAGTACAGCACCAGCAAATACATCAGCAGAAAATCAAGTACCAGATGTATTTAGTCTCTATAAGCATGTAAATTCATCAAACAGTGAACATGCTTATGACCCGCTCTTAGATGCACAAGATAGAGCAAAAAAAACCAGAAAAGAAGCAAAAGACGTATCAAATCTTTATCATTCAAATATCAAACCGATGGAAACTGATTTCTTAGAAAAGAATCAATTATCTTCTTTAAAATTAGAAAATGAATCATTCAGTTTTTACAAAATTGAAATTATTGACACACCAAAGGATTTTGAACGTTATTCTTCTCTAATTCATATCTCTAAAGCCACTTACTCAGAGCTGAAGCCGATGCTCTAGTATAGGTTCATCAGAATAGTACTTATATGACCTTTCATGCTTAACTTATATATGATTCAAATAATACAAATATCCCAAATCATTAATTGAATGCCCTATTTACGTTACTTGCTTATTTATCTTTAGTTTTATTCTTTGAAAATAATTAGTTAAGTCTTCAAGACTGAGTTAATTCGATTAGTTTGTATAAAAGGTTACAGTGAAATATAACCATATTTCAATTTTCTCTGACTAAATTTTCCTCAATATCAATCGAATAAAGCTTAAGGACTATTAATACACTTTTTGCCATCTTCTTTAGCGCCTGAACTTACTAAGATGTGCAAGATAGTGAATGAATTTTGAGTAAAGTGGAGCAATCAGTTGAGTAAAAAAATACAATTTGATCATGATGGTATACAGTTCCCAATACAATCTGGAAAAAAATCTCCTAGTACCACACACACGGCTAAACAAATTTTAAAGTCAGCACTACAAAGTGTAGATTCTCGTTACGCTACACAATTGGCTAGTGAGAAAAATTGGCGAAAAAATTATCCATTTTATTTTCATGAATTGGTCAAGGTCGGGATCGAATCTGTCGATCATCCTCTACGTATTGCACAGCAAGGTTTAGAGACAGCCAAAAATTTATTTATTTTTAATCGTGCTGAACAAAGTCATACTTTAACTAGCGTAATGGCAAATATTAAAGACCAACCCTTTGAGTCTTTTATATTAAAAGGCAGAGGTAGCTCAACTATTGAACCTTGGTTTATTCCCTATCATGGAAAAAAATTACAAGGCGAAGCGCTATTACAGCAAATTGATCTTTGGGAACAACAACAAATCATCGAACCGAGTCATGCCAAGGCGCTCCGCTTACTCAATCAACATCCTGAATGGTTTGATTTATCAAAGCGCACTATGGTGTTGTTCGGTGCTGGTTCTGAAGCAGGTCCTTTAAGTTGGCTAGCAAAATGGCGAGCCAATATTGTAGCGATTGATCTCCCCCATCCAGCCATTTGGGAAAAAATTACTAAAGTGATTGAAAATGGTAATGCCACCTTAATCGCGCCACAAATAAAGGTCGCTGATAAGCAGCAACTTGGTGCAAATTTACTGACGCAAACACCAGAGATTGCCAATTGGTTAAATACCTTTTCTGAGAGTTTAGATTTGGCAGGTATTGCATATCTAGATGGTGAAAAACATGTACGTGTTTCGATTGCAATGATCAGTATCATGGAACAAGTGAGTCAACACAAACCTGATAGCAGTATCATGTTTATGCTCACGCCGACTGATATCTATGCTATTCCAAAAGCAGTCGTACATTCTATACAAGATAAAATTAGACAGCGTCCACTCGTAGAAAAACTGCTCACCAAATCCATTCACAATATTTCTCTTAATAACTTTTTCAAACCCAATTTAAAACAGTTAATTCAATCAGATAATGGTCAACAATATGGTATTTCCGACTGTATGGTGATTGAACAAGGTCCAAATTACGCCCTCGCGAAACGCTTGCAACAGTGGTACGCTATTACAACACGTGCGCGTGGACAGAAGACGGTCATTAATATTGCGCCATCTACCACAACACATTCAGTTGTTAAAAATCCAATTCTGAAAGCAGCTTTTTCAGGGGCTGATTTATTTAAGGTTGAAACTTTTAATCCCGAAACAACGAATGCCATTATGGCTGCACTTTGGATTCATGATCTAAATAATCCAGAGAGCGCAACGAATCCAGATAAGAAATTAGATCATCCATTAGAACTAATTATGGAAAATGCCAATCACGGTGGTTTATGGCATGTTCCATACTTGGCAAGAACAGCTTTGCCATTCGCAGCCGCATATGGTTGGGTGAGGGAAAAGTTTTAATTTAATACAAAGAAAAAAGGAGGTAGTCTACCTCCTAATTAAATCATTAATTCAAAGTCTACACTGATTGATTCAAACCGTTCTGAATCTACTGAATATAAAACAACTCATCGGACTGATGAGGATGCTCTGATTTAGATTCATCTGTGTAAAAATCCTCAACACAATATTCAAGTTCTTTTCACTTTGCTACTATAAAACCATCAGCTCTTTTGACTTATAAAATGTCTGAATCTCAATTTTCCCTCAGTGACTATCTATCAACCGTACAGGAAGTCATTCGCCTGTCCTTTGATGAACCTGTATGGGTAAAAGCTGAGATACGAAACCTGAGTATCAAGGGCGGGCACTACTATCTTGAGTTGGCTGAAAAGGAAGAGGATACAGATAAAGTCATTGCAAGCTGCAAAGCAACGATTTGGAAATTTACCGCCGTAAAAATTGTACTCAAATTTGAGCGTGAAAGTGGTATAGAGCTTTCAAAGGACTTAAACGTACTGATTAAGGTTAAGGCCCGTTTTGATCCCCAGTATGGATTTTCAGTCAACATAGAAGACATCGACTCTAGTTTTACATTGGGTGACATCGCCAAACGCTACCAACAGATTCTTGCCCGTCTAAGCACTGAGGGTTTGGTCAATCTGAACAAGTCACTTCCTGCCCCTTTTGATATTGAAAATATTCTAGTGATTGCACCAGAAAATGCAGCTGGTCTGGGTGACTTCAGGAAAGATGCTGATGTGCTCAATAAAGCTAATGTCTGCCACTTTGTTTATCACTCAGCTACTTTTCAGGGTAATACTGCTGCGAATAATATTATGGAATCTTTAAGTTCAGGACTTCGCCAGTGGGCTAAAGATTATGCTATTCCACCTGACCTCATTGTGATTATTCGTGGTGGTGGTGCAGTGAATGATCTAGCCTATTTAAATGACTATGATCTCGCTGCCCTGCTATGTAAGCGCAAGGTTCCAATATGGGTGGGTATTGGTCATGAAAAAGATCGAACCATTCTGGATGAAATCGCCCATCGTTCTTTCGATACTCCGAGCAAGGTAATTGCAGGTATTCGCAATGTGATTTCAGAACGTTCTCAGGATGTGATGGATTACTTGCAAACCATCAAGCTGCTGTCACAGCATCAAATCACAGCGTATCAGGGCCAAAATGAACAGTTGATGAATATCATCAAGACTCATGCCCAGAATCAGATCAATACAGCTAATAGAAATCTTGATTTGGTCAAGTCTACAACACAATATTTTGCCCAGCAGCAGCTTAAGCTTGCATCTACACAGGTTGAGTTTTTAATGCGTGAGACTTTATTACAGAATCCAAGGAATGTGCTTGCCAAAGGTTATGCTATTGTACGGAGTCAACACAAGGCAATCCGCTCCGTACAACAAGTCGATTCAACTGTTTCAATCGAGATGCAGGATGGCTATATTCATGCCAGTGTAAGTGAGGTAGTAAATCATGAGTAAAAATGAATTAAGCTTTAAAGACGGTTATGAACTGCTGAAGAAGAATGCCGCCCTGCTGGAATCTCAGGAAGAACCAGACATCGACAATCTGATGAAAATTGTGGAAGAGTCAATGACCGCTTACAAAGCATGTAAGTCACGCGTGGACGCTGTACAGCAAGCATTAAATGAAACATTCAAGGAATAGTTGTGAAAGAAATAAAAACAACTAGTTAAAATTTCTGTAAACTTTATAATCAGTTACAAATCTTGAATTATTAAAAAAACATTTTCCATTTTAGGGCAATATGAATATCTGACTAACTTTACTCAGCTTCATTTTGCAGACTCCAGAAAAGATAGCTCAACCGCCAATTGTAGCAAGAAAGGTATTTGTCAAGGCTGCGCCATATAGTTAACTAAGTCTACTACCTGTAACTAGCTTTATCTAGAAATCCCCATGCACTAAGCACTGAGGCAAAGACTGTTGCTTGAATATATCCGTAACAGATCAAACTACTGTTATAGCGACAATCTTTAGTTAAACGTAAGTGGGGACGATTAATCTTAATACAATTAATTTATAATATACTCAAATAGCTATTGATCGCCAATTTTAATAGTTAATAAAATTCAATCATGTTAATATCTTTTTAGTACTAACAGTTGAGCTTGTTTATTTTATGAGTAAAAATGCCAGTCTTGAAATCTGTCCAATTGCGAGAAGCCTGTCTGTACTTGGTGATGCTTGGAGTATGTTAATTCTGCGTGATGCGCATTTTGGGTTGACTCGATTCGATCAATTCCGTAAAAGTTTGGGTATTGCACCCACAATGTTAACCAAACGTTTATCTGTTTTGGTCGATGAAGAATTGCTTGAAAAACGACAATATTCTGAACACCCGCCACGTGAGGAATATTTGTTAACTCAAGCAGGCAAAGATTTTTTACCTGTTTTATTTGTAATCGGTGCATGGGGGCGTAAGCATAAACCTTTTAAAAATCCTGAGGAGATGGTTAAATTTCTTGATGCTGAGCAAGGTACAGAAATTCAACCGATTGTAATTGATAAAATTACAGGAGCAGAGATTGGATCAAGACCAATGCGCCAACAAACTAAATAATTCAAAAAAGCACTCTGAATTGAGTGCTTTTTAATAACTTAAAAGGCTGAATTATTATTTCATCCGAGTACGTTGTGTCTTGTAAGTTCCCCAACCACTGCGTAAAACTGATTTGATAAATGCCCATAAGCCACTTTCCTTAGGTTTTGGATTACTACCCTTGGCAATCCGATTAAGTTGTTGGGTATACCAAAGTACTTCCATAACCCCAAGTTGATCAATCTTTTTTATGCCAGTCTTAATTGGTTGAACTGTTTGCTTACTATTGGTTCCTACTAATAGGTATTTGGGAGCATCAGGATCAATTGCCATCAGTCTAGCAATCCCGACTACATCAAAAGCATCTGATTCTAAAGCTTGATTCATACCTTCAACACTCCTAAAGCCACCTGTCACCATTAATGGTGTTTTTACCTGCGCCCTAATCTTTTCAGCAAAATCAATAAAGAATGCTTCACGGGCAATAGTGGATGCTTTTTGAGGTGCTTTAGCTACACCTGACTCATAAGTACCACCTGAAATTTCAATTAAATCAATTCCTGCTTTAGATAATGCTTTAATGGTTGCTAGAGAATCCTCTTCTGTAAATCCACCTTTTTGAAAATCCGCTGAGTTAAGCTTTATCGCAATTGGAAAATATGCCCCTACTTGTTTTCTAATTTCTGCATAGACTTCCATTAAAAACTTGCGACGTTTTTCTGGAGTACCTCCCCACTCATCATTTCTTAGATTGTGTAATGGTGATAAGAATTGATTAATCAAATAACCATGTGCAGCATGTATCTCAACACCACTAAATCCAGCCTTTTTACATATCAACGCACTACGACCAAAGCGCTGAATGATCTCTAGTATTTCTTGATGGGTTGCTTCATCTGGCGTTGCAAATAATGATCGCATTTCGGCCCCAAATGGCACTGCTGAAGCAGAAATGTTTCGTGAATTTAATCCTTTTGGGGATTGTTTTCCGGGATGATTGAGTTGTGCCCATAATTGGGAGCCTTGATCAGTCACCGTTGTTGCCCATTGCTGTAAAATTACAAAATCCCGTTCATCTTCAATCACAACATTCCCAGGCTCCCCTAAAGCACGTCGGTCGATCATAATGTTGCCTGTGATAATCATGCCAATCCCTGACGCCGCCCAACGCTGGTATAGTCGTATATGCTTTTCAGTTGGGTTGTTGGAATAGGTCGCTAGCGTTTCACTGGTTGCTGCCTTAGCCAAACGATTTGGAATTACGAAACCATTCGGTAACGTTAAAGACTGATTCAGGAGATTTGTTTTTAATGGCAAGTCAATCATTGGCTTTACTCACACAGTTGAAGATGATTTAGGCTGAGGTTGAATAAAGTCAACCAGACTTTGAAACCACATGACATCGACAAAGTTTCCAGTAATCACAAGATCCTGAGTTCTAATGGCTGTTAAAAATGTATTGACACTATCTTTAGCTGATAGCACAGCAAAACCTGTACTGCCATTTTTAAAAGTGAATGAAAAACTTGGGGATTTACTTTGACCAGCATAAGACTTTATTTTGCCATTTTTGACTTCAAAATAACGTCCTTCACCACTAGCCGTTTGAATTTGAAATGTGACATTTTTATCTTTTACATAAGCAGCACATTTTGGATTATTTTTCACAGCTCGTTGTAAAAGCTTCGTCAGCATCCACAGTAATAATTTAAATTTCATCATTTTAGTTCTCTGTTCATCAATATATGAAGATACTTAGGGAATCCTGATGGATTACTCATTTAGAAACTGTATTGCATGCTTGAGGAAACGTTCTGGGTACTGGAACTGTGCTCCATGACCAGCATCGGGATAAATAAACAACTGTGCATTTGGAATATTAAGTGCCATCTGATAGGCATTGATGGTTGGAATCATCACATCATCTACACCATTAAGAATAAAGGTTGGCTGTTTAATCTCGCGTAAATGAGCAAAAGGATCTTGTTCATCAAGTTTCGGTAAAAAGTGCATATTGGCTTCAATCTGAGCCTGCATTACGCTGTCTGAACTTGCTGGGTCCTGATTCTTACGTTGATGGCGACGATGCCAGAAATCACGACCTGCTTGAATTGCTGTTGGAGATCGACCAAAAAATAAAAATAGAAAGTCATCTTCAGAGGGCACTGCACTGGTTGCATGCTTTAAAACTAAAGCTGGAACATCAGGATCATCGCCTCTAGGTTTTCCTCCCCGAGGACCTGTCCCTAACAACATCAATTTTCTAACTAATTCAGGGTGGCGACGTACCAAATCTTGAGCTTGAAAACCGCCTAAAGAGAAGCCCAGTAAATCAACTTGTTTCAAACCTAATGCTCGAATCACCGCTGCTGCATCGTCAGCCATATCTTCAATCCGAGTTCGAGGTTGTCCAGTTGATGAAGCGACCCCTCGCCCATTGAATAAAATAACTTCTCGTTCCGCTGCTAATCCATCTGTAATGAGTGGATCCCAATTATCTAAACCACCACGGAAATGTTGTAGAAAAAACAAAGGGGGGTGCTGTGTATTTGCATTACCCCATCTACGATAAGCAAATTTGGCTCCATCAACTTCTATAAATTGTGTTTCAGCGGTTTGATGATTAATTGTGGTCATTATCGTTATCCCATTTCATACATAACTAAGTTGAAATTTAATTCGCCAAGAAAGCTAAAGATTGCTTTACGAAGTCTTGATGAAACTGAAAAACTCCCCCGTGTCCTGCATCTGCATAGATGATGAGCGTGCTATTTGGAAGGCGCTTTGCCAAGTCATAAGTATTTACAGTAGGAACCATTCGATCATGATCACCGTTAGCAACTAAAACAGGTTGTTGAATAACTGAAAGATCAACAGATTTTTTATTTCCCCATTTTTTTAATGCTTTTAACTGAGCGCGATACGCAGAAATGGTGATTTCTTTATCACGATTTTCAGTACGTTCATTAATCCGTTGAACAAACTGTTTCGCAGCAGCTTTACCATTGTCGGTCCGAGTAAAAAATAAATAGACTTTAGGATCTTGGCGCGTTGCCATCCCACGGACTAAATCCCAATTAGAAACACGGCCAACTGTACTGATACCAGTTCCTCCAGCAGGTCCTGTTCCTGATAAGATCATCTTTCTGACTAAGTTCGGTTGTTTCAATACAATTTCTTGCGAAATCATACCTCCCATTGAAAAACCAAATAAATCAACTTTGTTGAAACCTTTTGCTTGAATAAAGGTAATTGCATCATCTGCCATTTGCTCAATCGACTGAGCGGGCTTACCTGTAGAAGCACCAACACCACGGTTATCAAAAACTACCACATGATGTTTTGCGGCAATTCCATCAATAATTCTTGGATCCCAATTGTCTAATACAGCAGCTAAATGATTCAGGAAAATAATAGGTGTTCCACCATTTTGTTGACCATATTCTCTGTAGGCGAAATTAACTCCGCCAGCATTTATAAATTGAGTGGGTACATTCTTCCAATTCGTAGCTAGCTGAGGATTTTGAATCGCTTGCTGCTTGATAAGAGTGTTCGGTGATAATTCATCACCCTTAGCCACCGAGTCACTAAAAGAGATCGATGCCACTGTTTCAGCTTGCGTTAATGGCGAAATAAAAACAGAGACCACCGTCAATCCCATCGCAATTGTATTTAATAGAAAATTCATTTTTTAATCCTCAGGATTAATGCATAGAGTCGATTTCACTGAATTTCATGAATTATTTCTTGAGACAAGGGAATAAAATACAAAGTCAGTATCGATTTAATATTAACCATACATCAACAAAAACGTATTGTCACTATCTTTTTAGTAGTAACAATTTTAATTTTAGATTATGATCAAAACATCAAGGTGAAATTGGTTATTCCATCACCAACCTATTACGTGTGAGAAATGTTGTATGACAAGCAAAGTGGTTCTTATTACAGGTGCATCTTCTGGTATTGGTTTAGCAACAGCAGATCTTTTAAATGAAGCAGGTTTTATTGTTTATGGTACGAGTCGACGTGCAAGTGATTCATCTCAATATAAATTCAATCTGATTGAACTAGATGTAAATAATGAAGATTCGGTTAATCGTGCAATCGAGAAAGTGATTAAAAATGAAGGCCGAATTGATGTTTTGATCAATAATGCAGGATTTGCAATCGCACCCGCTGGCGCTGAAGAAAGTTCGATGCAACAAGCTCAAGCTATTTTTGATACCAACTTCTTTGGTGTTGTCCGAATGACTCGAGCAGTACTTCCAGTGATGCGTAAACAAAATTCTGGACTTATTTTGAACATTAGCTCTGTTTTAGGACTTCTGCCAATGCCCTTTGGCGCGCTTTATTCTGCATCAAAGCATGCGCTTGAAGGTTATTCAGAGTCCTTAGATCATGAAGTGAGAACACAAGGGATTCGTGTTTCATTAATAGAACCTGCTTACACCAAAACTTCATTAGGCATAAACTTACTAGAAGCAGATGCAAAAATCTCAGCGTATGACCACATTCGCGAGAAGCTCCATCAGCACATGATAAAAGCAATTAATAAGTCAGATGATCCTAGTGTTGTCGCCAAGACGATTTTAAAGGTAATCAATAGTCCACAGAAACTTTCACGCTACACCGCAGGTAAAACTGCAAAACACTTAAAGAATTTACGAAAATTTGCCCCAGTAAAGATCTTTGACACATTGATTCAACGCAGTTTGAAAGTTTAACCCAGCTTAATAAATCCATTTCTAACGATCAAAAAAGAAATATATAGAGGTCCAAATGAAAGCAGCCTATATTAACCGTTATGGGAAAATCGATGATGTACAGCTAGATGAACAGCCTAAACCATCTATTTCAAAAGATTCGGTACTTGTTAAAGTTCATGCTGTAAGTATCAACCCGCTTGACTTACGAGTATTAGAGGGTGAATTCAAAGCGATTTTACCTGTTAAGTTTCCATTTATTTTAGGTAATGACTTTACAGGTGTCGTTGCTCAAGTTGGTTCAAATGTTACTCAGTTTAAAGTCGGTGATGAAGTCTATGCCAAGACAGATTCGAATGGTTCTTTTGCTGAGTACACAATCGTTCAGCAATCCTCACTTGCACTGAAACCTCAAAATATTTCTATGCAGCATGCCGCCTCACTACCGCTTGTCGCCTTGACTGCATGGCAAGCATTAGTAGAAATTGCAAAAGTTAAATCAGGACAAAAAGTATTGATTCATGCTGGTTCAGGTGGTGTAGGCTCGATTGCAATTCAGCTTGCTAAGCATCTTGGTGCAACTGTCGCAACAACGACAAGTGGTAAAAATACTCGCTGGGTTAGAGAACTAGGCGCAGATATTATTATTGACTACAAAACCATGGATTTTGAGCAAGAACTGAAAGATTACGATGTGGTCTTAGACACTCAAGGTGGAAAAACTTTAGAAAAATCATTGAACGTTATAAAGCGTGGTGGTCGTATTATCAGTATTTCAGGGCCACCTGACCGTGCTTTTGCTGAAGCAATCAAAGCAAATTGGTTATTAAAATTTATCATTCCGCTTTTAAGTTGGTCCATTCGTAATAAGGCAAAAAAAAGAGACATTATCTATTCATTTTTATTCATGCAACCAAATGGATATCAGCTGACTCAAATAGCTGAACTTGTTGAGGCTGGGAAAATTAAACCTATCGTTGATAAAGAATATCCATTCTCACAAATGAATGAAGCTCTTCAATATGTAAATACTGGACGTGCGAAAGGCAAAGTCGTTGTACAAATTGCTGAATAATTTCCCAAATAAAAATAGGCATCATTCGATGCCTTAATTTTTAATTTAAAGCCTGCACTGACTGCTGCAATTTTTTCTGAATATCCTGCAAATGAGTTAAATCATGTATTTGCTGATGCTGTTCTGATTTACTCGTCAACAATATCCAAGCCCTTTTCTTCACCAACCTCAAAACTGGCATTACAATAGCTCTGCCTTGCCACATGGTCTAAAGTCTACTGATAAAACCCTACTGCTTTGCTTTGTTCATCCGTCTGTTTGGCTGAGCTAATTGCCCCATGAAAGCTCATTCCATAAGTTATGGTTAAGCTCAATTAATATAACAAGCTATGGTGCTTTTACCTCATGAAGTAAGTTGTAATGACAGGTATTATAAAAGATCATCCGATGCTGCATCGGTAATAACGCAGCCGTACTGCTAAAGCGAGTATTTTATTAAAAAATGAAATAGGCCACTCTTCTAGATACGTTTGGGATGTGACTATAGGAGCAATTATCTTATCTTGGCGAAGCGTCTATGAGCTTATTTATCAGATGAAAAAAATAAAACACAATTCTGTACCAAAATCTAATTTAGATATCAGTAAAAAAAGCCTAATTTTGGTAAATTAGGCTATAAACTTTTTATAATTAAAATTTTAGTTAAAACCACTAAAACTAATTTTTTTTGATCGGCATGATGCGATCTCATGCTTAACGTTGATATTTGAACTTGTCGATTATAGCTCGATCATGGCTAAGTGTTAGGAATACGTTTATTCTATTCACTGCTCAAATACTACCGTATCGCCTACGGATTCGATCAAAACTATTTGATCCAAAGTTAAGAATTTAACTGGATAATTGTAATATCACTCGCCTGTAGCCCTTTTTTTCCTTGCAAGACGTCAAATTTAACTCGCTGACCTTCGAAAAGAGTTTTAAAACCACTATTTGCGATTGAACTATAATGAGCAAAAACATCTTGACCATCATCAGATTGAATAAAACCGAAACCTTTTGTTTCGTTAAACCATTTAACTGTGCCATTCATATAACTAGACATAAAAAATCCTTTCTCTTTTGAGAATTTAATTAATAAATTAAACTTTAAAATAATAATTTTGAAACTAAAATATCAAATAAGCGAAAAATGCAAAAGAAGAATTTTAATGAGACAAATATATTTTCCTATCGTTAGAATTAACTATACACTCTTAATTTTTAATAGCAACTTATATTATTTTAGGTGAATATTACAAATATTTACCTCTTCGATAACTTCAAAAATATCATAATCATAGTCCTCTCACGCCATATGATTATAATTTTTAAAATAACTTTCTTGGCTTATTTTTATCTAAAATATCCTACCTAATAGCTTACATCTCTTTAAAATTTATCTATAGTATCTCTTCTTCCTGATCCAGAGCAGGAATATATTTCGTCACTTCTTAATACATTATAAATTCTGCTCATCAATATTGATAAAAAATGTAATAAACAATACAAAGATATTAGCTTATTCTTTACAAGAAAAAATAAAAATGAGTCTATTCAAACTCAATAAAGCTAGTATTTTTACTTTATATAGTAGCTACTACCATCTAAACTATTAAAAACCCAATCTAGCGTAGGGTAAATAATTTCCCCTTTTATCAAAATGTATTCAATTTTTAAACTTTGAACTCGTTTTTTTTGAAGTGCACTTTCAGTATTTTCATCTGAGTAATTTGCGTGCGCTCTTTTCTCTCTACCCTGATAATCAACAACCGTAATGTCTTTTAGCATAAATATGCTCCAATTTAATCAAACATAGTATGCCTAGTAGTGCATATATACAATTGATAATTTAACCACTCCCTAATTTCATTAATTTTCAGAAAATTAAATACTGTGATAAAAATTTGATCAAAAAATTATATATGTATGTTTTATGTAGCTCTACTTGAAATTTAAATGATATATTTCGAGACTTTATATGATAATACTCAAGCATTTATATATAATTGATTTTATTTATGAAATATTTCATCGAGATAAACAGCATTTTTGGCACATATCAACACATATAGGTCTTAAAACTATCGTAGTGTAACGGCTTTTACAGCGTACTATGGGTTTTCCACAGTGAAGTTAAGAAGATAAAAATGTCAGGTTTCAAAAGTTTCTCACAAAATACTACTACCCATGCAAATACAATTAAAGTTCAAGCAAATGAGCATTCAGAAGTAAAGTCCCCTACTGAAACCCAGCCTTCACAAACTCCAAGTTCTGAAAGTGATCAATCTGGAAATAATGACCAACCAGATCCTAACAATAAATAATTCCTTATTAACAGTGCCTTAAAACTTATTTAAGGCTCTGCTATTATCGTGAGAAAAGTAATACAGTGATTTACTTTACTGTTAATTATTTTATCAATTTAATTTGTTTAGCTCTTTAAGAAATTGCAACTATTCATTCCTAAAATTAATATGACTAGTCTCTCAAATCTGAGGGGCTTTTTTAATTGCTCTAATACAACATAAGAAGCCGTGAGCAACATAGAAATTGCTTTCTTTACAAAAAATTATTTTCCACGCTATTTATAATTTCGCAGCTTAAAAAAGAACATAATTTTATTTCTCATGTGCTACTCTGTTGAGTTTTCTTAAGAAACGCTTTGCCATGAATTCTAAACAACAATATGAGGCAAGTGCATTTCAGTGGTCTTTTTTATTACCCAGATATTGGGGTATATGGATTGCCATCATTGTTCTGATGATATTTGCTTTACTCCCTTGGTCTATACAATGTCGATTTGCGAAAATTTTATCAAACCTGTCATGGAAATTTCTACATTCCAGAAGAAAAACTACAGTCAAAAACCTTTCTCTATGTTTCCCTAACAAAACATATGAAGAAATTGAAACAGATGCAAAACAGGTTTTTTTCAATGCAATGCTTGGCGTTTTCGAAGCCCTAAATGCATGGTACCGACCGCAGTGGTTTGTAAACAGAATCCATGTTCATGGTACAGAATATCTAAAAAGTTCTCATGACAAAGGCATCTTATTACTAGGTAGCCATACAACACTATTGGATGCTGGTGGTTTCGTGAGTAGCCGTTTCTTCGATTTAGATGTGGTTTATAGACCACAAAATAATCCCCTTTTAGATATGATGATTACCAGATGCCGCTCTCAAATTTATAAAAATCAGATTTCTAAAGATGATATGAGAGCACTGATCAGCAACTTAAAACATGGTCATGCCATTTGGTATAGTCCCGACCAAGACTTCGGTCTTAAACAGGGTGTAATGGCTCCATTTTTTGGCATACCCGCAGCAACACTAACTGCACATAGACGGCTAATAAAAATTACAAATTCTGTCGCCATCCCACTATTTTTTTATAGAACTGGAGACATCAAAAATCCTCAATATCATATTTTATTAGAACCTCCTCTTGATAACTTTCCAAGCAATGATGAAGTAGCAGATGCGACTAGAGTCAATCTTATTTTGGAAAGACAGATCAAAACACAGCCTACTCAATATATGTGGTTTCATCGAAGGTTTAAAACCAGAATAGATGGACAAGAAAAAATATATTAATATTTTCTAAAAATCATTGAAAAATATCAGAATAACATGGAGATGTTTGATTAATTTTATTCTACATTATTTGAATATAGCAACTATTTATCTGTTTTATATGTCTTTATTAACATCTAAACATAAAAGTGTTTCAAATAAACTAAAGATGATCTCATTTCTATATTTGTAAGAGTTAAAGCATCATTTACTTTTATTGTCATCTTTCTAAATAGTTCATTGAACCCATGTTATAGGCATCAATGGAGTCAATATCCACAATAATGCTGGTGGTAGTAGTGGTAGGTACTTTTTGGGTACCGATCACATAAATTGCATCTGTAAGATGTAAGGTATCGATGTTCTTAAGATAGGTTAAGTCATCTTCCTCTTTGGAAATTTGTTCAGTAGTGAGACTTTTTCGTCCACTCTCCCTAAATGTTTTTAGGACGAGATTTTGTTCTATATTATAAAAGTCATCTCGTGGAATAATTCTTCCTGAAATCATTAGACCATTGACAGCCAAAGTTACAGCAATACCATCTTTTACTTTTTCAAGATCACTATTAATCATCAACACTAACATTCTTAATACAGCATGTTTCATAAAGTATCCTTTATCATCTTTATAATTATCAA
>NZ_LBMZ01000033.1:0-3175 GCF_001005525.1 Acinetobacter sp. AG1
CAATTGTGGCGTTTTTTATTTGGGTTTATTGACTACTATTTGACTTCATCAACCAACGATCGATATAAGGCCGTCCAATACCGACAATGCCAACAAAAACGACCATGGATATTAGCTGAAAAACTAATCGGGTTTGATTGATACCATTGAAGCTAAAGTAGTTGTCAATAAGGGTATATACCACAATAACGATAAGCCAATGCCAGAGTGTTAAGCGGTAGATCCCCACAGCATAAAAAGCAATAATGAGAATGACAAAGGTGCCAAGCGTAGATTGCCAATTGTAGTTTGCACAAATCACGCTGAGTAGAAATGCGATGATGGGCAACACTACTTTGAGTACGCGGTCAACTAAAAGCTGATGCTGTCGTTGTTGAGCAAGAACATCAAACAATTTGTTTTGATCTTGAGCTGGCATAACATGACCTTGAGATTGAATCAAAGAAAACTAGCAAAATATATAAAAGCAGTGCTTGTTGAACAAGCACAAATGAAAGTTTGATAAATTATAAGTTATGATAGCATGATCACAAGAACTTCAAATGATGGATATCAGCATGCAAGGTATTAGCGGCATTATATTGATTCTTATCGTTGCGTGTTTATTGCCATATGTTTTTACCTTAATTGCAAAAGCAAAAGGTGGCTTCCAAGCAAAGGATAATCAGAATCCGCGTGAATTTTTGGCGAAAACGACAGGTCTAGCTGCCAGAGCCAATGCAGTACAACAGAATAGTTTTGAAAGTTTACCCTTATTTATTGCTGCAATTTTAATGGCTGAATATATGGTTGTGCCTGAGAAATTTATTCTGAGCTTAGGCTGGGCATATATCGTATTTCGCATTATTTATGGTATCTGTTATTTAGCGAATCTAGCCACTTTACGTTCGATTATTTGGTTTTTTTCAATATTTTGTCCAATTTTACTGTTTGTGATTACGATTAAACTGACCTAAATCGATGTTGAGTATAAAATTCATTAACGCTCAGCATATCTAGCATCATTTTTATGGTATTCACGCTATAATCTGTCGGATTTACATCTAAGTTCACAAGATAAACGAGTGTTGATATGAGTTATAGCAATATTCCTGCGGGTAAAGACGCACCAAATGACATCTATGTCATCATTGAGATTCCTGCAAATGCAGCGCCAATCAAATACGAAATCGATAAAGATTCTGATGCGTTATTTGTAGACCGTTTCATGGGTACAGCAATGTTCTACCCAGCTAACTATGGTTATGTACCAAATACATTATCTGAAGATGGTGACCCATTAGACGTACTTGTTGTAACTCCACATCCTGTTGCTGCGGGTTCAGTAATCCGTTGCCGCCCAGTGGGTAAATTAAAAATGGAAGATGATGGTGGTATCGATGCGAAACTCATCGCAGTTCCACATGAGAAGTTATCTCCTCTCTATAAAGATGTGAAAGAATACACAGATCTTCCACCTTTATTGATTAGCCAAGTTGAGCACTTCTTCGCACACTATAAAGATTTAGAGCCTGGTAAATGGGTAAAAATCAGCGGGTGGGAAGGTGCTGACGTTGCAAAAGCTGAAGTATTGAAAGCAATCGAAGCTGCTAAAAAATAATTTTCAGATTTACCTTAATTTTATGATTTAAAGTTGAGCGCAATAAAAAACTCCATTCAGTTGAATGGAGTTTTTTATTGCTTGAATTGCTGCGAATTAGAAAAATTTCACAGGAATATCAAGCCAAATACGCCATTCGTTGGTATCACCGATGTAAGTTCCTGCTTGGTAAGCATCACTTGCGCGATAATATGAATGACGTACACGTAAGCTAGTATCTTTGGCAAAGCCTGATTGAACCGTGTATTTCACTTGGTTAAAGAATTCACGTTCAGTTGAGTTATCTGTAGTACGAACACGTGCAATCACGTTGTCATTCAGATCTGTAACTGCTGCACTGGTATTAATATCCCAGCCATATACAAATGCTGTTGTCCAACTTAAACCTGGCACACCAAAGCTGCCGAAATCTAAATTGTATTGCAGTTGCGCTGATTTTTCACCATTACCAATGAAGTCAGATAGATATGAATTTGGTAAGTAAATTGTTTGATGACCATCACCAACACCTTTACCTAAACCATAGTCATAACCTGCATTACCACTGTTCTGTTGGTAAGCGAACATGACTGTATGTGGACCAGTATTGTATGTTGTTGAAATTGCCCAGATTGAGTTCTGGTATTCATCATTTGCTGAACCGATATAAGAATATAAGCTCTTATTCGCTTGACGATCCCAATCGGTATGGTAACCACTGAAATCATAGGTTAATGAACTATTATTTGCTAACGCTTGTTTATAGTTCACATTTGCATAATGACGCTCTAAACGATCTTTAATATCAGTACCATAATAGGCTGTATTCAATTGATCGTTTACTTTATATTTAGCGCCCCAAACTACAGCGCTATCTAATTCGTTACCGTCAGATTTAATCTGGTCAGAATATTGGTTTTTGGTAAATTTACCAACAGTAACTTCTAAACCTTTAATTTCACGGCTGTTTGCTAAAACACCTTCAAAATATTCAGGTACTAAACGTGCTGTGTTGCTCGCAAGAACTGGCAAATCTAGAATTTGTGTACCGTAAGTTACAGTTGTGTTAGAAACGCGCGCTTTTACATAACCGCCACCACGTGTCCAGTGATCATATGTATCACCAGTGCCATCTACGCCATTTAGGCGTTCGCGAGGGATCATGCCATTACCAGCATTATGGTTTGGACCTAGTTTAAAAGAGGCATCACCAATAATACCCGCTCCAAAACCAACGACCCCTTTAGTGAAACCTGAGTCGAGTTTGAGCATAGCTGTTTGTGCGTATGAACTAGTGTCTTCAACACCATTTTTCTTATCACGAGTTAGATAACCAGTACGGAATAAAACATCCCCATTGGCATCTTCAACAAATCCTTTTGCTTCGCTTTGTTCGCTAGCATATGTTGAGGTGATTAACGCGGCATTAATCAAAACCGCTAAAGTAAGTTTTTGTGCCTTTGGCATATGTAGCCTCATAAAATAACAAATTTTGGGAGAATCCGAAATTTTGACCAATTGTATAAGTTATGCATAAAAAAGATAGATTTTTATTAAAATATTTTAATTAAATTTACACAAAATTAGGATAAGATT
>NZ_LBMZ01000002.1:0-1027 GCF_001005525.1 Acinetobacter sp. AG1
AGCCACTGCCCGGTACATTCACACTCCATGTACCATTTGCAGTGTTTACAGTCGCGTTATAACTTACGCCATTCACAACCACTGTTACCACTGTAGTCGCTGCATCTGCTGGGATATTCGTCAACGTTCCCGTAATGGTGACATTACTTGATGATTCAGCAATATTGATCACATTGTCCGCCGTGACTGGATTGATATTGAATCAAACATTACTTGTATTCGGTGGCGTAGTATCTGGAGGAGTATTATTGTTATTATCATTTCCGCCACCACCGCCCGCAGCCGCAGCAATACCACCAATAGCAAGTGGTATCGCCCATAACCAAGGGCTTAATCCACCTTCATGATAAAGTAAGGGTTCAACAGATTGAATTGGTTGAAAAACAACATCTGAAACTGGCGCTTGTGCAACTTCAGGAACTGCTGCTGGTGTTTCTTCTAAATAAACTGCACCTTCATGGTCAGAATCACTATCTGCATCTGCGTCACTATCTGCATCTGCATCATTTTCTGCATCTTTAAATCTTGCCCAAATTAGCTGACCATTTTCCCCTTGAAATACAAGGCTATTATCTAGGCTAGCACTCTCGCTGAAGAAATTTTGAATTACGATCATTTCTCCATTTTTTAATAGAACAACAGCATTCGTTCCATCTCTTTTCACTGCCGAAATATCAGTTGTAGGAATCTTAACTAATACAACTGCCGGTTCAGAAGATGATAGTGAAGCTGTTTTTGCCGTCGTATTTGCAAGGGTTTTATGACTTTCCTTGGAAATAATTTGTATTTCAGCCATGATTATATTCCTCATTATAAATTATTAATTTCTAACTAGTTTTTAATTAAGTTGTTACTTTAGATTTAAGTTATTGTTTCTAGTGACTTAGTTCACAACATCACTTTAAATCAAATAAAAAAATGTTAAATAGCTCACAAAAATCATGTATTAAACAATTACATTGACACAATTAATTACAGCAAAATAAACAAATGATTTTTAAATAAAAAATATTAAAAATTCCTTTTT
>NZ_LBMZ01000001.1:0-1002 GCF_001005525.1 Acinetobacter sp. AG1
CAAATTTCAAGTATTTTATTTTCCATATTAATATTTATATTACTTTCTCCTAATTATAATATGAATAATTAAAAAAAGTTAACTGAATCACAAATATCAATTCAATTCCCTGAAGGCTCAACATTATCATTAACTGCTTCAGATAATCCATCGAGTTCAACAGGTTTTAGTGTGAAAGCTCAAGGAACTGGTTCCTTTACAGGATTAAGTTATACGATACCAGCTCATTCTAAAGGTACAATAAAAGCAAAAATCAGTGTTATGGCAATTACATCAGAAGATGTAAGAAAACTAAATGAGATGGTTTTAAGCATGGTAAATGCTTCAACAAAGACTAAAATTGAAGAGTTTGAAAAGACTCATGCAAGTGCTAATTTAAGTATTTGGTCATTTTGGAGTGCTGGAGCATCTGCATCATACGATAAGACTTATAAAAAGATGCAAGAGAGTGGTTTAAGTGATAGTCAGATTTCAACTATTATCGAAAAGATGTTTGAAATAGCAAAAAGCCAATCTCATGTTGAATTAGATTTTAAAGTTGATAATCGTCATAATGATTATTCAGTCAGTGGAGACCTACAGTTATATACAATTGGTGGTACAATTTCAACTGAAAAGGGAACAGCTGAATTTAGGTTTTTAGCAGATAAAGGTACTGCTGGTAAAGGTTCTGATACTGCTCCAGCTCAAGGCGAAATAATCCCATTATCTTGATGGAAATTTGTTTTTAAATTAATAAAAATCACTTTATTATAAATAAAGTGATTTTTAATTTATATTTTATTTTAGATACTATTAATAATAGCGTTTGATTTAATTATTAAAAATCATAGATTTTCGGCTATTGATTATTTAAGTGTAATCTTGGTCCATTTTTCATACATTTTGACAGCAGAAGAAAAGTCGCTATTGGGTGCTGCAGTAAGGTTTGCTGCTTGAATCAAACTCTGGGTTAAGGCGAGGATAGGTGCTGGAAGTTTTGCCTCATGCACTAAATTCAAC
>NZ_LBMZ01000017.1:0-1893 GCF_001005525.1 Acinetobacter sp. AG1
CTGAAATCGAACAGAGTGAGCAAAATGAAAAATCTGATCCAAACAACAAATAATCTATTATTTACAGTGTACTAAATTTATTTAGTTCTCTGTTCAATAATTAAAAATAAATTAGTGCACTGATTTATTTATATTCCAATTAAATACCATCAGATCTAACATATAGTCTGAAGCTTCGGACAATGACAATTTCTGTGTTTTATAAAAATAATTATTAAAATTTTTCGATAATTTGAGCTATTAAAATATTATCTTTATTAAAATTTAAATATAAAAAGAGACGCTTATTAGCGTCTTTTAACCGTTATCTAGCTAATTAATATATGTCAATTTAAAACCATTCTCCTGCATAACCTTAAGCTCTGGAATGCAAGAGATTTTCCACACTTCGTTTGACCAATGCATCAGTGCGCCATTCTCTTGTTTGTAATAGTTTTCACCACCATCTTTAGAATGGTGGATAAACTGAGTTCCTTTTGGGATAATATTCATTTTCAAACCTTAACCTTAGATCAATCAAAACATGGACTTAAAAGTGATCTATTCTAAATCCATGACTTTTCACTTGTTTTTTAAAATATCTTGAACTCTTGAGATAGCGTACTCGCGATCAGTACTTTCAGGTATCCAAAAGGTATACATTAAGCCATTCTTTTCCACTTCATTTTTTAAATAAAGTATGGATGTATATGTATTTAGATCGCTGACTTTAAATTGATTACCGATATAGTTTTCGGTCTGAAAGTTTTGGCCATCAAATGGGCCATCAATAAATATATTCATTTATTATTCACTTGCTAAAGAATAACAATAGCACATAAATCAAAAATACCTAGCTTTTAAGTGGATATGTACTCTTTGTGTAGCCCTACTTGAATTTAAGTATCGGTAATTAAAGGAATAAGTGATCAAACTCAATGAGTAATATATAACGGATTTTATTCATGAAACATTTACTTTAATTAAACTCTATTTTAACTACATATATGAACTTATACACCTTAAAAGTACCCTAGTGTAACAAGTTTAACAGCGTACTATGGGCTCTCCACAGTGAAGTAAAGAAGATTAAAATGTCTGATTTTAAAGATTTTTCTAATAAAGCAACCAAACATAGTGAAGCAAAACCAACGATACAAGCAAATGAGCACACTGAGGTAAATGTTCCGACCAAACCTCAACCTGGCACCGAACCAAAGCCAGAGACAGAACAAAAGGACAAAGGTGTCCAACCTGATCACAATACAACTAAGCCTAATTAATGGTTAATTTGTTAGAAATCTAATAATCTAATATTTAAAATAAGATCTTATGTTTCATCATAAGGTCTTATTTCTTTATATAGAAACCGCTTTAATTAAAATTTATTGATTACTTCGCATTTGGTTTATTGAGGATTTCTTCAACACGTTTGGTAACATCAGAAATACTTATGTCTCGGCAAATCCAAAAGCTATAAATTTTATCGTTTTTCACATAAATTTGTTTAAAATATTCAGAGGACTTTTTACTATCTATTTCACCAGCTTTGAAGCTTTTTTTATTCAAATCCACCCTTAATCCGTCTAAGTCACCACCAATACATATTTTCAATATTATCACCACTTAAATTGAATAATAACCATACCATAGATCATTCAATTTTATCTTATCGTTTTAATAACTCTTGGAATTATAGAATTGATCAATCGGCTCATATAAAAAACCTTAGCTTATCTATCTATTTTTACTAAGTGTTAGGCTAAGGCTTTCTTCAGCCTCATGTTCCTCATCCTTTTCATCGTGTTTAGGTTCATCTTTTTCATTTTCTTGATGGGCATGTTCCTGCTCACCTTGTGCGGCAGTTTCAGAAGTCTTGGTTTTGTTATTCCATAATAGTCCTACTGCCAAAAC
>NZ_LBMZ01000013.1:0-1442 GCF_001005525.1 Acinetobacter sp. AG1
TGGGAAAATTTATATTTTTAAAAAATCATAGGTAAAAAAATAAACCCAAAAAATTGAGTTTATTTTGATATTTACATGGTTAAAAAATCTTATAAAATCTTCACTTGATTGATTATTATTAATTTAAATAAAAACTTACAGCCTATTCATAAGCTAGTTCGCCAATTTTCTTTGCTTGCACAAGTAGTGGTATTGATTGCATATTTTCAACATTCCCACTTAACATATAACCTTGACTATCCTCATGAAAATTCAAGTTAATTTTTAATACACCTGAATTTCCAAAAAAAGAATGAACATCTAAATTGTGTTTTTTCAGACTTAAAATCAATCTATTTTCACTAACTACACCATTGTATGTATAGGTTATATCTCCACCATTTGCCAAATTATCATCAATCACAAGAATGCCACTTCCAAAATTTTTACCATCGCTCCTAAAACTCAGCGAATAAATGCCATTTTTCATGTAAATCTCATTATTTTAAACTGAACATACAGCATTTATATACTATACTTAATATGCATCACCACTTTAAATAAATTGTAATGTTATATTTTTAATAAAAACGAATGCGAATGATAACTAGCAACAAAATCAATAAAAAATTAATTTAAAAAGTTTAAATATTATTTAATCAACCAAATCAACACTTAAAACATGATTTATTTTTTAAAACCACATCTATATCAAGATAGATACATATACATACATTTAAACGAAAAATATTTCACTTTACATATATAAACTAGTATATAGTGCTTACTCAATAATGAAATTAAGAAGATTAAAATGTCAGGTTTTAAAAGTTTTTCACAAAAAACCACAAATGATAATGATACTAAATTATCTAAAGCTCATCCACATATGCCAATTAATTCTTCTAATCAACCACAACCAGTTCTCACTCCAAAACCTGAAATCGAACAGAGTGAGCAAAATGAAAAATCTGATCCAAACAACAAATAATCTATTATTTACAGTGTACTAAATTTATTTAGTTCTCTGTTCAATAATTAAAAATAAATTAGTGCACTGATTTATTTATATTCCAATTAAATACCATCAGATCTAACATATAGTCTGAAGCTTCGGACAATGACAATTTCTGTGTTTTATAAAAATAATTATTAAAATTTTTCGATAATTTGAGCTATTAAAATATTATCTTTATTAAAATTTAAATATAAAAAGAGACGCTTATTAGCGTCTTTTAACCGTTATCTAGCTAATTAATATATGTCAATTTAAAACCATTCTCCTGCATAACCTTAAGCTCTGGAATGCAAGAGATTTTCCACACTTCGTTTGACCAATGCATCAGTGCGCCATTCTCTTGTTTGTAATAGTTTTCACCACCATCTTTAGAATGGTGGATAAACTGAGTTCCTTTTGGGATAATATTCATTTTCAAACCTTAACCTTAGATCAATCAAAACAT
>NZ_LBMZ01000070.1:0-12798 GCF_001005525.1 Acinetobacter sp. AG1
AAAATATTATTTTTTGAATTTTATATATTATAGACTAAATTTTCTCAGGCTTCATTATCAAGTGATATATGAATTCATCCTTAGGAGAAATCGTATTATTTCAATAGCAAATACCATGTTGAAAGACTCCGATGAAGTGTGATTCCATAAGATTTTAAAGGATGCTAACATGCAAATTATGACAATAGCTCATGTCAAGTTAACTTAAAGGATAATTCAATGCTAAAAACTCAACATATCAACATCATAAAAGAATTCGATGCACCCGTAGAAAAAGTTTTTGCAACCCTCAGTGAACATGAGAATTTGAACAAAATTTTTGCGCCAGCAAAAATTACGCGCATAAGTAATGGAAAAGACAGCCGTAATGGTGTTGGGTCAGCACGTAAAATGTCGATTCCTTTAGCACCTTCTTTTGTTGAAACAAACCTTGTTTATCAAGAAAACAAACTAATTGAATATGCTATCACTAGTGGTATTGCACCAATCAAAGCTCACCGCGGGATAATGAAATTCAGTGATTTAGGAAATAATCGTTCTCGCTTAGATTACAGTATTACCTTCAAAGGTCGTGTACCATTTATTGGTTCAATTATCAAAATTGCATTAGAAAATGGTATAAATCGTGGACTAAAAAAAATTAAAATCTAAGAATAAAATATAACAGGGCTTTATTTATAAGCCCTATTTTCACAATCTTATTATCACAGATTATTTTTGATGAAAAAAATTATGAGGCTACCTTTAATATTTAACAATTTGATGAGGTGTAAAATAAGGATAAAAAACTCCCGTATTTACGAGAGCTTTTGATAACTAGCGGAAGAAGTGATAGTCAAATTTAAAAATCAAGTATTTGATAAATATATATTAGATTTCATTTTTATAACTATTTTACCACAGAAAATTTTACCAATATTTCTTGTATTTTATCCCTAAAGCACTATCTATATTCCACCATTAGCGTACTTTCATAACTGCTTCAGATAAATAAGCCTTCTTCGTAGTTTTGTTCCACAAACAAAGCTCTTGACCCGTTTTGTTTTTCATATGGACTTGCGGATATTGTCCCTGAATCAAGAGTGCTGAATATCCCACGCGGTCATCAAATAGCATCACATTGCTTACTGGTTTGGCATTTTTAAGCTGACTGGCTTTAACACAAGCCATTTTGACATTCTGATCCTGCTTGCTCCATGCCTGTTGAGAACTTGCAAAAGTCACACTAGTCATAGCAGAACTTGCCAGAAGCCCCAAAATTAAAAAACATTTAAAAAAGATACAATGCTTTACTGCCATGAAACTTGTCCTATAAATTCCAATATATGGATTTATACTGAAACAGACTTATAAGAGAATCTAGCTATTTATACATCTTGTAACAGCACTCATTCAGGATTACACATAACTTTGGAAAGTTGTTAATAATTAAAAATACAAATTAAATAAATTACTTAAAACCAGAAACCACCAAAACTATATTGAATATTTAATGGATAAAAGCCATAGCCTCTCAATCTACGTTTAAATGTTCAAAATAGATTTCATTTAGATGATTGTAAAACTTTTACACTCCAAATATTTTAGGACTGTTTAATTCGATTCTAATCACTGTTCCACCAGTCTTGTCTGCACGGCGTAGCTCAATTTTTCCGCCATAAGAATCGACTATTTGCTTAACAATTGATAAGCCTAAGCCACTGCCAATAACTAAACTATTCTGATTCACTCGATAAAACCTTTGAAATATCAGAGGTATCTGGTCTTCATCTAAACCGATACCATTATCCTCAATCTGCAAAAAACTATAATCTTCAAAACAGCCACAGCTAATTTTAATGATGGGTTTACGCTCTTGAGTACGATATAGGATGGCATTTTCTAATAGATTACGAAAAATAATTTCCAATTGATCCATTTGCGCTATTACAGGAGCAGAATCTAATTTTAATTCCAAATCAATTTGCGCCTGAACAAGCTGAAAATCCATTAAAGCAAGTGTATTTTGAATAATATTGACCAGATCAATTTTGCTGTCTATTTGTTGATTATTATGTTCAATCCGAGCCAAAGTCAGTAACTGTGTGATCATCCGAGAAGCCTTATCAATTCCAATCATGATGTCCTGCGCTGATTCTCTTGCTTCTTCGGTAGAACGAGCACTCAGCAAAACTTGTGCATGCATACGAATTGCAGCCAAAGGAGTACGTAACTCATGTGCTGCATTTGATGTAAACCGTTTTTCACGTTGCATGCTTTCCGCAATTTCAGTCAATAATGTATTTAATGAATTTACTAAAGGTTCAATTTCTTTTGGCACAATAGGGTTAATAGGTTTTAAATGTTCAATCGACTGCTTTTCTAAATTTTGACTGATATTAAATACAGTGGCCAAATGACTCCGAATAGTTCTTAAAATCAACCAAGATAATAATGGGAAAAAAATTGCTGAAACTACGATCAAAAATAGCAGCATATCTCTCTGGATATCCTGACGAATCGTCCAGACTTGAGCAATTTGTACTTGTATAGTATTGGTATTGTCCCATACCGAATAACTGCGATAGGTCTTATTGTGAATTTTAATCCAGCCAAAATTGACTTGCTGAACAAATGGATGAGTGTCCACACCAACTGAACGATAGATCAACTTTCCATTTTTATGCCAAATCTGGAATATAATTTGATTATAATGTTCCCCTTGAGCTTTCTCGATGACAGTATGATCAGGGACTCGCCCTTCTAATGTACTTGATGTAGTTGAAAGTAAAGCATGGGCTGTTTCGGCCAATGATTTATCAAAAATATTATTAGCTGCGCGCTGCATCCCCCAATAGATACATCCCAAGCTACCCACCCAGACGCTAGTTGTAATCGCCAGTAAAATTAAGGATAAACGCCGTGTCAGTGAATAACTCCGAATTAAATTAGGCATCAGTAATTTTCATCCATGATATATCCAAAGCCTTGCACTGTACGAACGATATTTTTTCCAAGTTTGCGACGTAGATTATGAATATATACCTGTATCACATTACTACTCACTTCTGCATCATAAGCATAGAATGAGTTTTCTATACTCTCTCGTGAAATAATTCGACCGCGATTAAGAATAAGCAGTTCAAGTAAGTGAAACTCTTTTTGGGTTAGTTCAACTTCAGTCTGATTAATAAATACCTGTTTAGCTGCTTGATTAATAGCAATATTGCCTATCTGAACAACATCACTAGCTTCACCTGATATACGACGTAATACAGCTTGAATCCTTGCAATAACTTCGTATAAATCATAAGGCTTAATAACAAAATCATCTGCACCAGCATCCAAGCCTGCTACCCGCTCCTGAATTTTATCTTGAGCAGTCAAAATAATAACGCCTACCTTATTCTTTTTACGCCGCACTGACTTTAAAATTTCCAATCCATTTCGGTCTGGCAAACCTAAATCAAGCAAAATAAATTGATAATCATAACTCGCCAAAAAATGATAGGCTTGCTCTGCTGTAGTAGCGATATCAACTAAATAATTTTTCTGATCTAATCCTCTTGCTGTCGCCTTAGCCAATAAAGCATCATCTTCAACTAATAATATTCTCATGTCTGAATTAACCTCTCATTCTGCTACTTGCAAATCTATATTCTATTTTAGTGATATCAGTAGCCACGCTCATTCGGCAAAGAATGAATACCATCTGAATAACGACCACACAAAATATTGATATATCAGTACTCGATTGTTTTAATGATCCTCATGTAAAGGCCATAATTGATGTGAATTCAGCAATAGAAAACTCAAGCTTTCAGCATAATCAATTTTAGCTTGATCAATTCGACCACTTGCATCAACCAACTGCTGTGAATGAAGTAACAGTTCATTTAAACTCAATTCGCCGAGCTTATATGCTTTTTGCATTAACCCATGTTGTTGCTGTAACCGTGCCAAATTCTGTTGGGCCTGCTCACTCCGTACACTTGCCGAAGTCATTTGCGTGAACCAATACTGCGTTTCCTGACGCAAACGGTTTTCTATTCGTCCAATCTCAAAATTAGCTTTTTGAGCCTCTGCAATGGCCATACCAGAAGCTATGCGAACTTGCCTACTAGCAAGTGGAATTGAAACGCTCACACTCATCAAATTTTCAACACCAGACTGCTCACGACTAAATCCAACTCCGACGGTAGGATTAGGTAGCCGATTGAGTTGCTCTCTTTTTACGAATGCATCTTGCTGAGCTGCTTGCGTTTTGGCAAGTTCCAGCTCATGGTTAGCAGACAAAATACGCTGTATCCATTCAGTCTGTGTATATTCAAGTGGGCGAACTGTAATGACATCACTGCTCCACTGTTCAGGAATTTTTCCCAGATAATCACGTGACAATAATTGCTGGGCTTGATAGTAAGCCGTTTTAGCCTGCAGATATTGCTCTTCGATTTGCCGAGATTCATTGCTGAGCAGCATCAGTTCCAGTCGTGGGGCATCTCCAGCACGAATACGATACTGGGTCATTTGCATATAGTTCTGTAATCTTGCTTGATGTTCCTCTAATCGCGTCAATTGCAAAGCACTGCGCATAAATACAAACCACTGATTAAGCAAAGTTTTGGCAACTTCATGTTTTGCATCTTCAAATTTTAATTCTGCAATACTCATTCCTCGTTGCGCCAAATCCTGATCCAGCTGGTATTTGCTAGGTAAACGAATCTGCTTTTCAACACCAAAGTTTGGCTCATAACTATTGGACTTGGTTTGACCATCTTGAGGATTGCTGTTACGAAGTTGCATACCTGCACGCACAGTCCAGGGTTGACCAAGTTTTAGGCCCTGTCCTGCAAAATTGGCATAGTCCTGATCTGCGATTGCCGACCGAACAGTTGGATGCCGTGACAAGCTTTGCTTAATCGCATCAAGCGGTGGCAAGATTTGATCTAATTCGGATTTTGCAGATACGATAGAAGTCATCATCATACAACAGCCTAGGCATAGTAAACGTATGGCTTTACCCAGAAAATGAGGTTGAGTCTTAATCTCTCGTTTCATTCGTTAACGCCTCCTTGACTGGCATAGCCTGATGTTATCGTTGGTATTACCCAATAAAAACAGTCACTTGAATTAAATTTAATTTGAATATGTGCTAAAACTAGAGGTACATTTTCAAGAGGTAAAATCAACAGAATCAAATTACGCTCAGTCGCACCCTGAATTTTTTCTTGAATGTTGCGATAATGTTGGCGACTACCAAAACCTTGTGCAGGAATACTGGTACATCCTGTCACAATGTCTGGAATGAGCCATAAGTGGCTCATTAATTCTTCCGCAATATCACTAGAGATGTTGATACAGAGTTGGCACATTTCAGACATGAATATCTCGCACTAAACCAAATTGTTTGAACAAATTAGGAAGTAAAATCAGCGTCAGTAAAGTGCAGGAAATTAACCCGCCAATTACCACGATCGCTAGTGGACGTTGAATTTCAGCACCTGGCCCAGTGGTAAAGAGCAACGGAATTAAGCCCAAAGCAGCGATACTTGCAGTCATCATTACTGGACGTAAACGTCTCATCGCCCCCTCTCGAACCACTTCTTCAATTGCAACACCGCGTGAAATAAGTTGGTTAAAATAACCAATCATTACCAAACCATTCAGTACGGCAATCCCCATTAAGGCAATAAATCCGACTGAAGCAGGCACCGATAAATATTCACCAGTGATAGCTAAGGCTACGACTCCCCCAATTAAAGCAAAGGGAATATTCACAAAAACCAATACTGCCTGACGAACAGATCCTAAAGTTGTAAAGAGTAGGAAGAAAATCATGGTCAACGCTGCTGGGACGACCAGCATCAGACGCGCTGCTGCACGTTGTTGATTTTCAAACTGTCCACCCCATTTCAATGAATAGCCGGCTGGTAATTTAACTTTCTGGGCAACTTGCTGTTTTGCTTCCTCAACAAAACCAACCAGATCCCGGTCACGCACATTGGCACGGACAACGGACATTCTTGAGGCATTTTCCCGGTCAATTTTGACGACTCCTTCAGTCTTAACCATTTCTGCTAAAGAGGACAACGGTACAGCAGCTGAGTTTGCAACAGGTAAATTCATGTTCGCAAGGGCAAAACTGGATTGTCCCAGACGCGGATCACCTTTCATCATCAATGGAACTGGTCGCCCCTGTTCGATAATCGAACTAATCTGCTGCCCTTCGATGAGCATTTTGAGTTGTGCCTGTATGCTTTGGCTATCTAGCTGATTGCGAACAGCCATATCACGACGAATACGTAATTCCTGATATTGCACTCCAGAATTTTCCAAAGTCATGACATCTTCGCTGCCTTTGATCCCTTGTAGCACAGTAGAGATTTGCTTAGATAGCTGATTCAACTGGTCTAAATCGGTACCAAAAATTTTGACAGCCAAATCTCCACGTACACCCGATAACATTTCTGAAGTCCGCATTTCGATCGGCTGACTAAAGGTAAGATTGACCCCAGGAACGTCGGCCAATACATGGCGAATCTTGGCTAAAATCTGCTCCTTACTTTGTCCCTGCCACTGATCTTGCTGTTTCAAAATGATAAAGCTATCGGTTTCATTTAAGCCCATGGGATCCAAACCGAGTTCATCCGATCCGGTTCTTGCCACAATGCGGGCCACTTCAGGAACTTGTTTTAAAATTCTTCTTTGAATGTCTAGATCAAGTGCAATTGAATTTTGTAAGCTGATCGATGGCATTTTTTCCAGCTGTAATATGGTGTCACCTTCATCCATGGTTGGCATAAAAGACTTACCTATGAGTGGAAAGATGAGTGCAGCAACCACCAAAGCGCCTCCAGCCAAAGCATAAACACGTTTCGGATGGGCTAAACTTGCATTTAACACCTTGCTATATGCCTGTTCTAGCTGAGCAACAATATACGGCGTGTGATGTGCTTGAGATTTCAAGAAATAAGAACACAGCACCGGAATAATCGTTAATGAAAAAATCAGTGAGCTCGACAATGCAAAGACAATGGTGAGCGCCACAGGAGAGAAAAGCTTCCCTTCCAGGCCTTGCAACGTCATCAACGGAATGAAGACCAGCATAATAATGATCATTCCTGCAGTCACAGGTACCGCCACCTCACAAACCGCCCGATAAATAACGTTCAACGGCGGCAAAAACGAACGGTGTTTGGACTCATGTGCATCGGCCAGTTGCATTTCGATATTTTCCACCACCACAACCGCCGCATCGACCAGCAAACCAATAGCAATAGTTAAACCACCCAATGACATCAGGTTGGCACTTAATCCAAACTGACGCATCATTAAGAAAGTACTCAACGCAGATAAAGGTAAAATCGCGGCAACCACCAAAGCGGCTCTTAAATTGCCTAAAAACAACAGCAATAAAATCAGGACTAATACAATCGCCTCGACCAAGGTTTTACTCACGGTATGAATGGCACGATTCACCAGTTCACCACGGTCATAAAAAGGCTTGATCGTAACGCCCGGGGGTAAGTTTTTCTCAATGTCATGCAAATGTTCACGCACACTTTGCACAACCTGACGTGCATTGGCGCCTTTTAAGGTGAGGACAATTCCTTCAACAGCCTCACCCTGGCCATTTTCAGTTACCGCTCCGTAACGGGTAAGTGCACCTGTATGGACATAAGCCACATCTTTCACTTGCACCAGCGTCCCTTGATGATTGGAAACAATAATCTCGCCCAGTTCTTGCAAATTGGTGACACGACTATCGCTACGAATCAGTAATGATTCTCCATTTTCATTCAAACGCCCCGCACCGTCACTTGCATTATTTAATTCAATTGCTTGTTTTAACTGATCAAGAGATAGACCTCTCGATGCCAAAGCATCTAGGTTGGGTATCACTTCAAAGGTACGTGCCAAACCACCTAGTATATTTACATCCGCTACCCCTTCAATTTTTCTGAGCTGTGGGCGGACGACCCGATCGAGCAAGGTCCTTTTTTCCATATCACTCATAGGGCCATGTAAAGTGAACATAAAAGATTCACCTAATGGCGTCGTCATAGGCGCTATCCCCCCGGAGGCATTATCAGGCAAATCTGGCATGACTCCAGTCAAACGCTCATTGACCTGTTGTCGGGCCCAATAAGGATCTGCCCCTTCTGCAAAATCTAGGGTAATGATTGCAATGGCATATTTAGATTGTGAACGTAGTACAGTTTGATGAGGGATTCCCAACATTTCCTGTTCTATCGGCACCACAATACGGCTTTCCACCTCTTCTGGCGTCATACCAGGAGATTTCATCACAATTTGAACCTGTGTGCTTGATACATCGGGAAAGGCATCAATCGGCAATTTGGTAAATGCTAAATAACCTGCAACACTAATCGCCATACCCAATAACAACATTAGGATTCGTTGACTCAGTGAAAATGCAATAATACGTTTTAACATGTGCCTAACCTCAATTCACTGCACTGCTACTGCTGGCAGGTGGTGCCTGCTCTGCACCGAAACCTGACCAAACAGCTTTTAGACGTTCGACACCTCTCACAGCAACTTGAACTCCAGGTTTTAATGTATTTCCAATCACATGACTTTGCTGCTGGTTCGCACCCATCAATTCCACTGGCATTGCCACGAAACCATTTTGATTTTTGATAAAAATGAAGTGCTTGTTATCTTTTAAAGTTAAAGCAGTACTCGGTATTACCCATGTGGTTTTTGTTATCGGGTTATGGCTTTGAATATTTGCTTTAACAAATTGTTGTACTTTTAAACAGTTATCCTTAGCCTGCATTTGGACTAGAACATTTTGAGATTGTGTATTGCCTGAAAGTGCTGGTGCAATTTGTTGTACCAATCCGGTAATTTCACATCCCTCAACTTTGACCAGATCTCCAATCTGGATATATTTGCTATCTGCTAAAGGGACTTGCAACATTAATTGCAAAGGTAGGTCACTATTCACCAACTGGCCAAGTACTGCACCGGTTTCTACATACTGACCTGCAGATACCTGTAAACTTTCTATACTGCCTTTGGCTGGACTTTTGACATACATCACAGGATTCAGTCCCTGACCGCTACTTCCGCCCATAAACTGCAACATGCGTTGCTTGGCATTCAGATCAATATTCAGTCGTTGCACTACATTTTGGGCTTCCTGTACACGTTTTTCAGCAATAATCCCTTCAGCATATAAACTGCGTTCACGTGCCAAATTTTGGCTTGCCAATTGCAGTTGTGCATGAATTTGAAAAATGTCATTTTGAATCTGAATTAAATCAGGGCTATGAATGGCCAATATAGGATTATGGAGACCCACTTCAGCTAAAGGTTGCACCAGTACCTGTTGAACTATCCCCGCTACAGGACTCGTTAAGACCACTTTACTTTGAGGTGACCACTGCGCTTGCCCCTGCAAAGTCAGTGCGAGTTGTACATCTCTTGTCGCTTGCCCCAAAGTTTTTAATTGAATATCTGCTTGTTGAATCTGTGTAGACGAAATTAAAATCTGATTACCAGACACATCTATTGTTTCTGTTTGATTGTCGACTACATTCTGTGTCTTTGCTTTTTCCGCTTTACTTTTATTTAATGCCGAACTGCTCGCCCACCCAAGTCCTAAAATCATCAAGACCAATGTGCAAATACTGAGAAATATTTTTTTATTTCGTAATACGCTCACTTGTTGACTCACTGATCTATCCTCAAAAATATTTTTATCAGGATAAATTTAAGTTCTTAATATCTAATTAAGTTTGGAAATTCAAGTTCTTCGGGACATAAATAGTAATTCTCAGCTAATAATGAGTTCTGGATTATTTCTATAGAGGGCAGGAACTTGAAATGAGACAGCCTGTTCAATTACTCCAAGAATCGATTGCTTTGCATGAATCAATACAAGGTCATACTCAGCCACAAATTTTTTTTCCTACACCATATTCTGGTGAAATACTTTCTGATATTTCATTAACAACAGATTTTCACAGCTATTGGAATTCTATTTGTTGAAGTAGCAATGATAACTGCTGCTGATTTATTTAAAATTCAGTTCACTTCCAAAGCGTTCTTCTGTAAAAGATACTGTTAGTGTTTAATAACTTATTTACAATATTAAAATTATTTAATAATCAAGATGCTGAAATTCGACGTATTGCGGTGACTCGTAGCTTAGGTCTAGTTAAAGTCAAGATCGCCATTTCCAAATTACTGGAAAATTTCCAGCATGACATCAGCAATCAAGATATTTAAATCAAGAATGGATAAAGTACAACTAGCATTAAATGTTTAATTCAACGCTAGTTAATTTACTGTACGTGATAAGAAAAAATATCTATTTAACAGTTTGATTTTCTAGTTACCGCGATAAGTTGAATAACCATAGGGACTGAGTAACAAAGGAATGTGATAATGTTTAACAGTTCCATCCACTTTAAAAATCACAGGAACTTCTGGAAAAAAGGTCTGTTGCTTTTGTTGATCGAACCAAGCCTCAGTTTTAAAGGTCACTTTGTAAATCCCTTTTTCCAACGCTTTGTTCTCAGGATATAGCGCAGTAATCCGCCCATTTTCACCTGTAAATTTCTGATTCAATTTAATCCACTGATCACCAGAGCTTTTTTCAAGAACAACTTCAACATTTGCTGAAGGTAAACCATTTTCCAAATTAAGAACATGGACACTTAATGGGTTCGGTTCAGCAAATCCCGCTGAACTGAATAAAATGAGCGAATAAGGTAAGATTTTCTTTAACATCATAAACTCCTTATAGATTTTTCAATATTTGAATGGCTGATGTAGCACAGTAATCATCATTTTTAGCGCCGCCTGCTCCAGCCACGCCAATCGCTCCGACCACTTGATTTTGGTATCGAATAGGTAATCCACCGCCCAATAACAGCAGCTTAGAAACGGTGGTCAAATTTTTTGCATCAGGATTGCTATTTGCTGTTTGACTCAAAGCCAAGGTTGTTGTTTTCGTTGATAATGCTGTAAATGCTTTTTGCTCTGCAGCATCTAAATTGTGTGGACCAACGGACTCATGGCGGTGTGCATAAAGCGTATTACCACCTTGATCAACGACTGCGACTGCAATATTTTGATGAATGTTTTTGCATACGCGCTCAGCTTCACTGGCTAATACTTTGGCTGTTTGAAGATCCAATGAATAAACTTGCTTCAGCTCCACAGAGTGTGCAACAGTGCTACTGAACAGTAACGTTAAACCAAGAATTTTAAGCTTACTCATATTGATTCCTGCCTGATATGCTTTGAAAATCTTAAACAAATCCATTCCGCCACAGCATGACAATCACATTACAAAATTGTCATGTTCACAAAGAGTCTGAACAAAAATGTGTATTCTGATTATCGAAGATGAAACGAAGATCGCGTCTTATTTAGTAAAAGGCTTAATTGAGTCAGGCTATACAGCGGAGTGCGTCCATTCAGGACTAGAAGGTTTGGAAAGATTAAAAATGAAATCCTATTCTTTGGTGATTTTAGATGTCATGTTGCCTGATCTTGATGGCTGGGATGTATTGAAAATACTTCGCCAATTTTCTAAGGTGCCCGTGATATTTCTAACTGCAAAGGATCAGATTTTAGATCGTGTCAAAGGCTTAGAGCTAGGTGCAGATGATTATTTAGCAAAACCATTTTCCTATATTGAATTACTTGCTCGCATCAAAAGTCTTTTAAGGCGCCAACAATATAATCAAGAAAATGAGCTCTCGATTGCATCATTAAAGATGGATTTAACACAACACAAAGTTTGGCGAGAAAATGCATTAATCGACCTCAGTAAGAAGGAATTTAACCTACTTCGATTTATGCTTTTGCATCAAGATGAAATTATTACGCGCCGCCAAATTGCTTCAGAAGTTTGGAATATTAACTTTGATACAGATACTAACTTTATCGATGTTGCTGTACGTCGCTTACGCAGCAAAATTGATGATGGGCATGATTTAAAGTTAATTCATACGATTCGGGGCTTAGGTTATAAGCTATCGGTTCAAGCATGATGAATCATATCTTTCGCTCATTAGAATTGAGACTCACCCTACTAGTGACTTTTTGCAGCGCTCTCGTTTTATGCGTAGTGGCAATGATTAGTTATATTGGGATTAATCAAATTTTAATTATCCAACAAGATCGTGCTCTGACGGACCGAATTGAACGACTCGAAATACTTCTACAAGATAGTGAAAATATAAATCAAATTATTGCTCGTCCTAAGCTCTATCAAAATATGTTAGGCAACCAAGATAACTTGTTTATTTTAATGGATCATAATCAACGCTTGATTGATATTAATCCTTTAAATATTCCCCTTCCTAAATTAGCAACCTCAAGCAGCATCCAATTTACTGATTTGGCTCAGACCGAACACCCAGCACGCTTGTCATGGAAAACGATCAACATTCATCAAAAGCCTTATTTGCTCATCGCAGGCAAGCAATGGTCTGAACGTCTCAATATTCTTGAACCATTCCGTAACGGTTTAATGGTTTCAGTAAGCATCGGGGTTGTATTGATTTTTATATTGTCTGCTCTGGCTAGCCATTTTGGACTCAGTACTTTAAGAAAACTGCAACAACAAACTCAGGCAATTAATGTCCATCAATTGCAGCAAAGAATTCAGCTTGATCAAGCTCCATCTGAAATTGAACAACTGACAGCAGACATCAATACCATGCTGAACCGAATTGAAATCGGTTACCAGCAACTCAACCGATTCTCAGAAGACATTGCACATGAATTTAGGACTCCTCTAAACAACCTGATTGGACAAACGGAAATCATGCT
>NZ_LBMZ01000016.1:0-1661 GCF_001005525.1 Acinetobacter sp. AG1
AACCATATTTGACTGATTACCGCCAAGGCATACTAGCTTACCGCTTGATTTATCTTTACCGATAACAAAGCAAACATGACCACCACCAATACGGGTTTTAACTGCTACGCAACCGTAAGCTGGTTTTGTAAGTTTAGTTCCACCACTTAAATACGCTAAAGCTCGAAACCAATCTTTAGGGAATTTAATGCCTGCGGTTTGTAAACAGTGAGCAACGAAAGTTCCACACCAAGGCGTTTCGTCATCCATCCACCATGCGCCAAGTGCTTTTAACCAGCTTAAAATGGTTGGTGAATGTTTAAATTTGCTTGTATCTTCTTTCAAACCGATATGCTTTCGCGCTTCAGCAATCCAAGGCAATTCAGGATAATTGCTCATTCTTCATTCACCCCTTTAATCTCTTTTTTGACTTCTTTTGCTACTTCAAAAATCGTCGCGTTCTCACGAGAATTGATATAGTTAAAGGTCCAACGAACAATGGCCCAAAAAGGCAATCCGCAACAAAAAATGATTCCACCTAAGGCACACATACCGAACCAGTTTGACGACCAGTCATGTAAGCCAAATCGTTGAACGACAAGTGAACCACCTGCAATACTTCCAACGAGTGTCGTTACAAGGGAAATGACCCATTCTTTTCTTGATCGTGGTTCACGAGTCATGACAACAATCAAATATGCTAAAGACGCTGCAATAGACAAAATTGTGATCAGACCATAGAACTTCACAATTGCTGCTGCCCCCACTCCACTACTTACTGGCTCAGCCATTTTGTAATTCACCTAAGTTTTATTTAGATTTATTTTGAAGGATTGAAATTCTATGATTGAGATGATGTTCCAATAAAAAAACCATCTAAAAATAGATGGTTTTTTCAAGATTTGCTAAATATGGCTTATAGCTGCTAAGCAGAAATAGAATCCGCCATTTTCATCTTCTACAAAAGTCTGATTATCTCCTTGGTTGTGGATAAAGCTGGTATTAGATACGGGTACAAATCTAAATCTATGAGGAACATTATCAATATTTTGCATAAACATTGATCCATCCCAATCCCCTGTTATTTTTCCTGAATAAGAAGTTAGAAGCTGACTTAATGCATTTGAAATTTCACCGACATATGGCTCTGTTTCATCATCGATATAAATCTGCCAATTACCAGTTATGAAAAAGCCTATATTTTCTGTAGCTCCTTCACAACTAATGATTTGAGGGATTTCAGGATCCACAACCACTAGCCCGACACGTAAAACTTGAGCACTAGGAACACCCGTGTCTAAACGATCTTGTACAGCTTGATAATCAATATTTGGAGGCTCATGGCCCAATTGACCGCGAATGTTACCTTGGTGAGTGGTAATTGGATTATCTACACGACCACGCTTAAATCGACCAACAATTAAGGCTGAAGTTAGCCCTTCTTTAGTTTGTGTTCCGGTCTTGTCTACTGTGCCTTGGCTTTGTATGCCAACAGCCTCACCTAATATCTTTGTTGTGTTCATCTTCTAGCGCTTATATTGTTGAAACATTTAATGACTTCATTGCCAAGTTTGAATAATGCATTGTGTCGTTGTGCTTCAATTTCTATTTCTTTTTTTCTCTCGTCCCAAGCATCCGAAGCGTAATAATCTGCTTCAAAACTTACAGGCAAACTTAACGCA
>NZ_LBMZ01000086.1:0-25827 GCF_001005525.1 Acinetobacter sp. AG1
TATTAATCTAAAAAATTAATTCTTTATTTGGAGCTAAATAAAAAATAAATTCTATAAAAAAGCACTAAGAAAATATTCTTAATGCCTATATAAAATTTTAAACTCTTAAAAAATTACTTTCCAATACAGAACGAACCAAAAATCTTTCCGAGTAAATCATCAGCACTGAAATCACCCGTGATTTCGCCCAACGCATTTTGAGCCAATCGCAATGATTCAGCTACCAGTTCACCTGCATTAAACACAACTAACTGCTCACGTGCTTCTGCAAGATAGCGCTGAGTACGCTTCATTGCATCTAAATGACGTGTTCGGGCGATAAAGGTGTCTTCCTCAGGTTGGAAGCCCGCATGCGCTGTAATCGCCTCTATGAGCGCCTGAACACCCATATCTTGTTTTGCGGAGACACTGATATGACGGAAGCCTTGATAATCACTTAATGTGGCATCTTGCCCCGTTAAATCGCATTTATTGCCAATCAATAGCAACCGTTTTGGCTCAAGATGCTCTGAAAAATATTCATGCGCCAATTGCAATGGCTCATCACCTTGATTCAAGTCATACACCAACAGCAATAAATCCGCCTGTTCAATTTCCTTGATCGCACGACGAATCCCTTCCTGCTCGACAATATCACCCGTTTCACGTAAACCAGCAGTGTCAGTTAAGGTAATCGGCAAACCATTTAAACTGATCTTTTCATGCAGCACATCTCGAGTGGTTCCTGCAATATCCGTCACAATGGCACGTTCATGCCCAGCCAGTGCGTTTAACAGGCTCGATTTACCCGCATTTGGTTTACCCGCAATCACCACCTGTAAACCTTCACGTAATAGCTGTCCTTGACGAGCAGACTGCTGTACCGCTTGAACAGAGTCCTGTACCTCATCCAACAAAGCCAGAATCTTGCCATCGGCAAGGAAATCAATTTCTTCTTCAGGGAAATCAATCGCCGCTTCAACATGCAAACGCAAGTGAATTAGTTTTTCTAAAACTGTATTAATTTTGGTTGAAAATACACCTTGCAAAGAGCGAACGGCAGAACGTGCTGCCGCCTGTGAAGTGGCATCAATCAAATCGGCAATCGCTTCCGCTTGTACTAAATCCATTTTGCCATTTTCAAAGGCACGCATGGAAAATTCACCCGCTTTTGCAGCAGTCGCACCCAAATCGAGCAAACGTGCCAGCAAAGCATTTTGAATGACTGGGCCACCATGACCTTGTAGCTCCACCACATCTTCACCCGTAAACGAATGAGGGTTTGGAAAACATAATACAATCCCTTCATCCATCACTGAGCCATCGACATCACAAAACTGACGGAAACCTGCCATACGCGCAGCAGGAAGACTTTTCTGGGTCAACTGTTCAGCAATGGCATAAGCTTTAGGGCCAGAAAGTCGAATCACGCCCACACCACCACGACCTAATGGGGTAGCAATCGCAGCAATTGTGGTTTGATGTTGCATGTTAAATTCACCTAAAAAACACGAGGGTTATGAAACAGAAACCCTAAATACAGACAAAGAAAAATCCGCCTAAGATTACCATCTTAAGCGGATTTATTCAGTAAAAGTTCGAACTTAAGCGCTCGGCTCAACCTTGTTGAGACGGTCTTTTTCGACACCTTTGTTAATAAACCATTGTTGTAAAATGGTAATACTATTGTTGACGATCCAGTAAAGCACGAGGCCAGCAGGGAAGAACAACATGAATACCGTAAACATGATTGGCATGATACGGAATACTTTTGCCTGCATAGGATCAGTTGGTTGAGGATTCAACATTTGCTGAACGAACATGGTCACACCCATGATCAACGGCAAGATGAACCATGGATCCATCGCAGATAAATCTTGAATCCAACCTAACCACGGTGCATGACGGAGTTCAACGGATTCCATCAACACCCAATACAAGGCTAAGAAAATCGGCATTTGCAACAACAATGGCAAGCAACCAGACAATGGGTTGACTTGTTCACGCTTGTATAAGGCCATCATTTCTTGTGAGAAACGCATGCGGTCTTCACCAAATTCTTCTTTCATGCGTTGCATTTCAGGTGCAATCACGCGCATTTTCGCCATCGAACGATAACTTTTTGAAGAAAGTGGCCATAAAATCGCTTTTACCATGATCGTCAATAAGATAATTGACCATCCCCAGTTACCAACAAGATTATGGAAGAATTGTAGACCGAGGAACAATAATTTAGCGATCGGCCATAACCAACCATAGTCTACAGTTTGGTTTAAACCAGCAGCTAAATCTTTAAGTTCAGATTGAACTTTTGGACCAGCATACAATTTTGCGTCTACTTCCATTGAAGTACCCGCAGGGACATTGATCACAGGAGAGGTAAAGCCCATGATATTCATTTTATCATTAGACTGACGTGATTCTAATTTCGCAGCATAAGGCTGACCATCAGCCTGAGTCAGTTTTAAATTCCCAGGAATCCAAGCACTGACAAAATAATGCTGAACCATGGCAACCCAGCCGCCTTTGGCTTCAACATTTAATTTTTCGTCATTAAAATTGGCAAATTTTAACTTGTTATAATGCGCTTCTGGTGTACCCCAAGCGCCACCAAGATAAGTACCTAAGGTGAAAATACCTTGTGAAGACTTGCCTGGATCATCCGAATTATCACGCTTTAACTGACCAAACATTTGACCTTGCCAGTTTTGCTGACTACGGTTAATGACTTGATGTTTAACGGTAATTGGGTAATCGCCTTGCGTGAAAGTGAACGATTTGATCACTTCCACACCTTCAGGTGTTTTAAATACCAACGGCACAGTCAACACTTGATGTGTTTTACCATCTTTCGACGCTACACTTTTCGCATCTGCCAAGGTGTATGCTGTTTTCTCAACATCATACATTGGGCGACCACCACGACTGCTATCTGGTCCATTTAAACCAATTAACCCCGATTGAGCGACGTAAGTACGTTTCGCATCACTTTCTAGCATGACAAACGGTTTATCGCTGTCTTTGCTTTCATCATGGCTTAACAATTCAATACGGACAATATCACCACCTTTTGGATTGATCCACAGATGATAAAGATCAGTTTGTACTGAAATCAGTTGTTGACTCACAGATGTATTATGTTCTGTGGCTTGTGATGCAGTCACATTTGCTTGTGGCAAGTCTGAAGCCGCTGTTGCATTTTGAGCGTTTGGCAAATCTGCAGATACTTCATGTGCAGTCACAGCAGCCGCTTGTTGTTGCGGTGCTGGTGCAGCATGACCATAATCTTTTTGCCAAGCCAAAATAAGCAAATATGCGGTAACAAACATGGCTCCAAGAATTGCAAATCTGGCCCATTGTTGCATATCTATAATCCCAAATGGTTAGAGAGATTTTGCTTGAATAAACGATCACGAAAGGGTACAGCAACGTGATGCATTTGAGAATCTATTTGATGAAACGAAATAAAACGAAGTGCTTTGCGTGGTACTGGATCGTAGCCTGAGCCGCCCCAAGGATGACAACGGCAAATTCGTTTAGTCGATAACCAGACACCTTTGGCCGCACCATGTGTTTGCAATGCTTCAATCGCATATTGCGAGCAAGTAGGAATATAGCGACAACGAGGACCCAATAATGGACTAATAGCAATCTGGTAACATCTTATCAACCAATGTAGTAATCGTACCATTGGAGATCTCTAATTTTGTGAGGATGTTATAACAGCTTGTGAATGCTTTTTTGCTAAGCGTTGTAATTTTTGCCAAGCAAACTCTAATTGTTGATGTAATTCTTGATTTGCGATTGCTTCTATACCAACTTTAGGCATCACCACAATATCGATATCAGCATTAAATTGCACTTTGTGTAAGCGAAAGCTCTCCCGAGCAAGACGTTTTATTCGATTTCGTTCATGAGCACGACGTACTTTCTTTTTAGCAACGACAATACCCAAACGGCTATTTGGCTGTTCGGTTAATTTTGCTAAAAAAAGGAAATGGGGCTGGTGCACTTTAAAAAGTGCACCATCAAATACACTTTTGTAATCAGCGGCACAACGAATACGAGATTCAATGCCGAAACTGTAAAGTGCCATCACCCAAATCTGGTCAGCTTAACAGTATTAAACAGTTAAGCTATGACGACCTTTTGCACGACGACGAGCTAAAACTTGACGACCTGCTTTAGTAGCCATACGAGCGCGGAAACCATGAACGCGTTTACGCTTTAATTCAGATGGTTGGAAAGTACGTTTCATATCGAAACTCCCAAAATGATCTTTCTATAAAGGTCCGCGATTTTATTGTGCAATGTTTACGCTGTCAATGGAAAATCAAAAACTTTACATTTTGTTTGTTCTGTTTTGAAGCAATAAGACACCTAGTAAATATCTCACATAATGGAAAACAAAAAATATACACAAGCTATCCCTTTATATTATATCAATATTCAACTATATTCACAGCTTACATACAGGCTTATCAACAACTAAGATTCTAATTTAAATTTAATTCTTGGATTTTGAATTTAAATTTCGATATGCTTGGTTATCCACAACCCAATCCAACCCTATAAGTAAATTCAAATTTTAAAATTTAAATTTATTCTTATTAGTATGCATTTTTTCTGTGGAAATTGATGTTTTTATACGAGTAAACACAGAGTTACCTTGTGGATAACCATGTTTTTATTAATTTTATAAATTGTGGATAACTTTAGCACTAAAACTATCCACAGCTTGTGCAAAAAGTTATGCACAAGTGGTTTTAAATTTAAATTTATAATCAAATGCTTTCTTTTTCGGCAAAAGTCTCATAAATTTGCCTGACAGATGTGGATAACTTGGTTAGAATGGCGACCCCTTCGAAAGATGGGATCGGTGGTTTCTTTATTTTTGAATTTAAAATGGATATTAGGGGATGCACATGCTCTGGACAGACTGCTTAACTCGCTTGCGACAAGAGCTCTCTGACAACGTCTTTGCGATGTGGATTCGTCCTTTGGTTGCTGAAGAAGTTGACGGTGTGATGCGTTTATATGCACCTAATCCATATTGGACACGTTATATTCAAGACAACCATTTAGAGTTAATTTCAATTCTTGCTGAGCAATTATCGGAAGGTCGAGTACGTCAGGTTGAAATCTTGGTTGATTCGCGTCCAGGTACTATTTTGTCTTCTCATGAGCAACCTGCAACCACGACTGCGGCTTTAAGTAACTCCTCAACCACTCCAATTGTTCCTATTAAAGCTAAGAAAGAAACTGATTTGGTGCAACCAAGTCAAAATGTCACGAAAATACCAAAGAAAAGACAACTCAACCCATTATTTACATTTTCTTTATTTGTTGAAGGTCGTTCTAACCAAATGGCTGCTGAGACTTGCCGTAAGGTATTAACCCAATTAGGCGCATCTCAGCATAATCCTTTATTTTTATACGGTCCAACAGGTTTGGGTAAAACACACTTGATGCAAGCTGTAGGGAACGCACTTTTACAAGCCAAACCGAATGCACGTGTCATGTATATGACCTCGGAAAGTTTTGTACAAGACTTTGTCAGTTCATTGCAGAAAGGTAAGGTTGAAGAGTTTAAGAAAAATTGTCGTTCTTTAGATTTATTGTTGGTTGATGATATTCATTTGCTTGCTGGTAAAGAAGCAAGCCTTGTTGAATTCTTTTATACATTCAATGCCTTATTGGATGAATCTAAACAAATTATTTTAACCTCAGACCGTTATCCAAAAGAACTCACGGAACTGGATCCACGTTTGGTTTCCCGATTCTCTTGGGGATTATCTGTTGGTGTTGAGCCACCAGATATTGAAACCCGTATCGAAATTTTGCTAAAAAAAGCTGAAAATAGTGGGGTAGATTTACCACGAAATTGTGCTTTATTCATTGCACAACAAGTGGTCGCAAACGTTCGTGAACTTGAAGGTGCCCTCAATAAGGTGGTGGCTATTTCACGTTTTAAAGGCACTGCGATTGATTTGGATGTGGTGCGTGAGTCATTAAAAGATGTTTTAGCGATTCGTGCACGCACCATTAGTGTGGAAAATATTCAGCGTGTCGTCAGTGAATATTTCCGTATCCCATTAAAAGAATTAATTGGACCTAAGCGTACCCGTATTTATGCACGTCCACGCCAATTAGCGATGGGGCTAGCCCGAGAGCTGACAGGGGATAGTTTTCCTGAGATTGGAATGGCATTTGGTGGTCGTGATCATAGCACCGTGATGCATGCCTGCGAAAAAGTGGTCAGCTTGCGAGAGCAAGATCCAATTTTTAATGAAGATTATAAAAACTTACTTCGTCTGTTACAAAGTTAATCTATTTTTCAGAGTTGCAAACTACTTTTAAGTGCAGCATAGTACACTGCTAACATTCATATCAGCTTCTGTTGTAAGAGGAATAAAATCGTGCGTTTGAAAATCGCTAAAGAAAGTTTAGTCAATGTTTTATCACATGTGGTGGGGGCGGTTGAACGTCGCCATACCTTGAATATTCTTTCAAATGTCAAAATTCAAACCACTCAACAGGCCTTAACGATTACGGGTTCTGATTTAGAAGTTGAATTAGTCGCAAGCACGACTTTATCTGAAGGTGCTTGTTTAGAAACAGGTGAAACAACAGTTCCTGCACGTAAACTCGTCGAAATTTGTAAATCCCTTCCGACAGCAGCCTTGATTGATTTGCAAATAACAGAAGACCAACGCTGTATTTTAAAATCAGGCAATAGTCGTTTCGTATTGGGTACCCTTCCAGCAGAAGATTATCCATTACTCACGACTGACAATAGTCAAGGTACTCAGGTTCAAGTCACTCAGCGTGAATTAAAACGTTTATTTGAAAAAACAGCCTTTGCGATGGCAGTTCAAGATGTACGTTTTTACTTAACTGGTACTTTGTTGGAAATTGATCAAAATCAATTGCGTACAGTAACAACAGATGGTCATCGTTTAGCTTTGTGTGAAGTTGCTGCTTCATCAACTGCATCTGCACCGATTCAAGCGATCGTACCTCGTAAAGCGGTTGGAGAGTTACAACGTTTACTGAGTATTGAAGAGGAACAGTTGACCCTGTTGATTGGACGTGAATTGTTGAATGTCACCATCAATACGCCAAGCCGTGATAAAGAGCAGGGCGATATTACCGTGCGTTTCACCACTAAGTTAATCGATGGAAAGTTCCCTGATTATCGCCGTGTGATTCCTAAAAATGGTGACAAGCATGTCTTTATTGCTCATGATGTCTTTAAGCAATCTTTACAACGTGTTGCCATTTTAAGTAATGAAAAACTTCGTGGTGTTTTCTTGAATTTTAATCAAGATTCATTGCAGTTGCGTGCCAATAACCCAGAACAAGATGAGGCGGTCGAAGATATTGCAATTCAATATCAAGATGCACCTTTAGAAATGTCATTCAATGCGCAATATATCCTTGAAGTACTTGGTGTGCTGGATGGTGATGACGTGAAAATGAGCATGAGTGAAGCCAATCAGTCAGTGCTTGTTCAAGATCCAGCGCATCCTGATCAAACCTATGTCGTGATGCCAATGCGAGTTTAATGACGATTGGTGTTTGAGTTTTAAAGCATGCAAATCACGCGTTTAAATATCGAACGTGTACGTAATTTAAAGACGGTTGCACTCCATGAGTTGCAACCGTTTAATATTTTTTACGGCGCAAATGGTTCTGGAAAAACTTCAGTTCTAGAGGCTATTCATTTACTGGCAACAGGGCGTTCATTTCGCACCCATATTCCTAAACATTATATCCAATACGAGGCTGGTGATGCGATTGTGTTTGCACAATCGGCAAGTGAACGGATCGGTATGCAAAAAATGGCTTCGGGTGAGCAACTGATTAAGGTCAATGGCGATACCATTGCGACTCAAGGTCAACTGGCAAAATTATTGCCTTTACAGCATATCGATCCACAAAGTACCGATATTATTGATCATGGCGCAAAGCCAAGACGACAGTTATTAGATTGGTTAATGTTCCACGTGGAACCTGAGTTCTATTTTGCATGGCAGTATTATTCTCGGGCACTCAAACAACGTAATAGTTTACTCAAAACACGGCGTAATCTGACTTTGGCTGATTTAGAGCCTTGGAATAAAATGCTCAGTGATTATGGTGAAATGTTGCATTCACAGCGGGTCAGTATTGTTGAGCAATGGAACCAATTTTTCCATGAAGATTTAAAAATACTGCTACCTAATCTTGAGATAGAATTGGAATACAATCCTGGTTTTCATACTGAGCAAGGTCTATTGCAAGACTTGGTTCAGCAGCATCAAAAAGATCTTGATCGGCGTTATACTGAGTATGGTCCGCATCGTGCTGATTTGCGTTTAAAAACACCTTTTGGCAATGCTGATGATGTACTCTCTCGTGGGCAAAAAAAGTTGTTAATCATGGCATTAAAACTGTCACAAATTGCAATGCTACATGCGAGTAATAAGGAAACTGTGGTATTATTAGATGATCTGACAGCAGAGTTAGATGAGACCGCACAACAACGGTTAATTGAGCGATTGAGTCAGTTAGGAAGTCAAGTTTTTATGACCACCTTAGACCATGCGTCGGTATTAAAACACTTACAGGATTTGTCGATTTCTTTTCAATTATTCCACGTTGTTCACGGTCAAGTCAGTCTTGCTGCACCATAATTTTATTTCCTCATTTTTGGATAGATTAATATTTACTAGGGAGTAACCATGAGTTCAGAGTCTCAATCAGTCTCTCAAACAGAACAATCAAATGAAAAAGCTTATGATTCCTCTAGTATCAAAGTTTTACGTGGATTAGACGCGGTTCGTAAACGTCCTGGTATGTATATCGGTGACACTGATGACGGTACAGGTTTGCACCATATGGTGTTTGAGGTGGTGGATAATGCCATCGATGAAGCTTTAGCAGGGCATTGTGATGAAATTTTAGTCACGATCCATGAGGATGAGTCGGTCAGCGTATCCGATAATGGTCGTGGTATTCCAACAGATATTCACCCAGAAGAGGGGATATCTGCGGCAGAAGTGATTTTGACCATTCTGCATGCGGGTGGTAAGTTTGATGATAATAGCTATAAGGTTTCAGGCGGTTTACACGGCGTAGGCGTTTCAGTTGTAAATGCTTTATCAAAAAAATTACAACTTACAATTTATCGTGCTGGACAAATTCACGAGCAAGAATATCAGCATGGTGATTCACAATATCCATTACGTGTGATTGGTGAAACAGATAAATCGGGTACAACGGTTCGTTTCTGGCCAAGTGAGCTAACGTTTAGCCAAACCATTTTTAGCGTCGATATTTTGGCACGTCGTTTAAGAGAGCTATCTTTCTTGAATGCAGGTGTTCGAATCGTTTTGCGTGATGAGCGTGTCAATCTTGAGCATGTTTATGACTATGAAGGCGGTTTATCTGAATTCGTTAAATATATTAACGAAGGTAAACACCATTTGAATGATATTTTTCATTTTACCGTTGATGCTGACAATGGTATTGGGGTTGAAGTTGCGTTGCAGTGGAACGATAGTTATCAAGAAAATGTACGTTGCTTTACCAATAACATTCCGCAAAAAGATGGTGGTACTCACCTTGCAGGCTTCCGTGCGGCATTGACTCGTGGCTTAAACAGCTACATGGAAAATGAAAGTTTATTGAAAAAAGAAAAAGTTGCTGTCACCGGTGATGATGCACGTGAAGGTTTAACTGCAATTATTTCAGTGAAAGTACCTGATCCTAAATTCTCTTCACAAACCAAAGAAAAATTGGTTTCGAGCGAAGTAAAACCTGCGGTAGAGCAGGCCATGAACAAAGAGTTTTCTGCTTATTTATTGGAAAATCCACAAGCAGCGAAATCGATTGCAGGTAAGATCATTGATGCGGCGCGTGCGCGTGATGCAGCGCGTAAAGCACGAGAAATGACCCGTCGTAAGAGTGCTTTAGACATCGCAGGTTTGCCTGGTAAATTGGCAGACTGTCAAGAAAAAGACCCAGCATTGTCTGAACTTTATCTAGTCGAGGGTGACTCTGCGGGCGGTAGTGCTAAACAAGGTCGTAACCGTAAAATGCAGGCGATTTTACCGTTGAAAGGTAAAATCTTGAACGTTGAACGTGCGCGTTTTGACAAAATGATTTCAAGTCAAGAAGTTGGTACGCTCATCACTGCTTTAGGTTGTGGGATTGGACGTGAAGAATATAACCCAGACAAATTACGTTATCACAAAATCATTATCATGACCGATGCGGACGTGGATGGTTCACATATTCGTACCTTGTTATTGACCTTCTTCTTCCGTCAAATGCCAGAATTGGTTGAGCGTGGATATATTTATATTGCACAGCCACCATTGTATAAGTTGAAGAAAGGTAAGCAAGAGCAATACATCAAAGATAATGATGCACTTGAAACATACTTGATTTCGAATGCGATTGATGAGCTTGTATTACATGTCAGCGCTGAAGCACCAGCGATTAATGGTGCAGCATTAGCGAGCGTTATTGCTGACTATCAAGTGTCACAAAAGAGCTTACAACGCCTCACTCAACGTTATCCTGCAAGTTTATTGGATGGTTTACTTGAGCTGGATGCATTTAAAACAGATCACAATCATGAACGTGACTATGTTGAATCATGGGCTGAGCAATTACGTGTTGCAATTGAAAAGTTACAACCAAGCTTACGCCCTGAGATTACATTAGAAGCGTTTGAACGTGAAAATGCACAAGGTGAGAAATCAGCACATTATTGGCCACGTGTCACTGTCTATGTACATAACTTACCGCATTCCTATTTACTCGATGCTGGTCTGTTAAATTCTGCTGAATATGCGCGTTTATTGAAGAATTCGAAGAGCTGGTTTAAGTTACTTGAAGAAGGCGCTTATCTGCAAAAAGGCGAGCGTCGTATTCAGGTAAGTAATTTCCATCAAGTATGGCAACATATTTTACAAGACTCGCGCCGTGGCATGATGATCCAACGCTATAAAGGTTTGGGTGAGATGAATGCTGAGCAGCTTTGGGAAACGACGATGGATCCTGAAAACCGCAATATGTTGCAAGTGACCATTGATGATGCAATTGAAGCAGATCGTATGTTCTCTTGTTTGATGGGTGATGATGTAGAACCACGTCGTGCCTTCATCGAAGAAAATGCACTGAATGCGGATATTGATGCTTAATTAAATTGATGGGAGATTTAGTTTGTATTATTTCTCTCGTATATAAGAAAAAGGCGATGTTTGATGCATCGCCTTTTTCTTATATGAATGTTCCACGTGAAACATTCCGTTGATTAGGTTTCAACTAAATCACTGACTTGAATGAGTGCATGCCCAAATAAATACCCAGCAGTAACAAGCACACTAATCCATAATAGCGCACCTAAGATATTATAAATTACGAAATGAGTATAATTCATAGCACTAGAGCCAGCGGCTAAAGGTGCAAAAGAACGCGCAAATGGGATAAAACGAGCCAATAGAATAGTTTTCCCACCATGTTTTAAGAAAAATGTATTAGTTTTCTTTAGATATTCTTGTTTGATAAATCGAGATTCCATATTAAAAATTCGGTCACCAAAATGGCGACCAATGTGATAATTCACCATGTAGCCTAAAGCTGCGGCTATAAAAAGTAAGCTAATCATATAACCCAAATGCATAAATTCAATAACTGAACATAAAGCTCCTACGGTGAGTAAAAGACTATCGCCAGGTAAAAAGAACATAAACACAAAGGCGGTTTCTGAAAAAATAATCAAAAATAGGATCGCATAAATCCATAAGCCATATTCTTGAATTAAAATGGGAAGAATATGTTCAAAGTTAAAAATAAAATCTAAAGAATTCATTCAGTTTGTATGATCCAAAATAGAGTACTCACCAAATTGAAGTACAAAAATATAAAATGAACTTAGTTCTCGATGCGCATTTAAAAGTAATAACTTTAAAATGATAGGGTTGAGTATATCTAGCCTGAACCTAAAGCTCAATTTTATGAGAAAATTCCAATTTAGACCTTATCTGAAATGATTGGCAGAATCATGACACTTTTATCGGTATTCTTATTATTTTTTAGTATCTAAGCAAATCTTAATGTCGTTATTTATTCTTCTATGATTAGAAAAAGCCTAATTCTCAAAAAGAGAATTAGGCTTTTATTCTTAAACTTCAAAAGAACTTTCTAACTCTTCAAGCTCCATCATCAACTCTAACAGTTGTTCTTCGTACTCTTCCAGCTTAGATTTTAGCTCAGTTTGTTCATTCATCAGCTTAATCAAATCATCTTTACGATTAGCTTCGTACAGAGTGCTGTCTGCTAATGCATTTTCAATTTCAGCCAAGCGTGGCTGAATCTTTTCAATTTGAGTTTCAGCTTTCTCAATATTTTTTCGAATAGGACGAGTTATTTCACGACGACGAGCCGCTTCTTTACGTTGCGCTTCTTTATCAACTTTGGCTGCTGTATTTTGAGGCGCTACTGTTTGTTGCTGTACTGCATTCTGTGAATTAATGAGCTGTTGGCGCGCTTCACGTAACCACTTAGCATAGTCTTGTAAATCACCCTCAAACTCCGTACATTTTCCTGCATGTACTAAAAGTAGATCATCACAGACACTCGCGATCAGTTGACGTTCATGTGAAACTAAGACCACTGCACCATCGAAGTCTTGAAGTGCCATACTTAAAGCATGGCGCATATCTAAGTCTAAATGGTTGGTTGGTTCATCTAGAATTAAAACATTTGGGCGCTGCCATACGATCAGCGCCAAAGCTAAGCGAGCACGTTCGCCACCTGAAAAGCTTTCACACGGCGTATCCATACGTTCGCCACTAAAGCCAAATCCACCTAAAAAAGCACGCAATGCGGCTTCACTGATCTTTTTGTCAGCAATACGAGCCAATTGCAGCATTGGACTGGCATTGGCATCTAAAGCATCCATTTGGTGCTGAGCAAAATATCCAATATTGAGTAATTCTGAGGCTTTACGTTCGCCAGCAAGTAATGGTAAATCACCCACTAAAGTTTTGATCAGCGTTGATTTACCCGCGCCGTTCATCCCTAGTAAACCAATACGAGAACTTGGAGTAATTTGCAGACGAATTTTTTCAGCAATCATTTTATCGCCATAACCAATAGTCGCTGCATCTAAACTCAGCAAGGGTGAACTCATTTTCGTGGGTTCTCGGAAACTAAAGGTAAATGGCGTATCGACATGGGCAGGTGCAAGTTGTTGCATGCGCTCCAACTGTTTGATACGGCTTTGCGCTTGGCGAGCCTTAGTTGCTTTAGCTTTAAAACGATCAATAAATTTTTGCAGATGGGCACGCGTTTCTTGTTGCTTTTCAAAAGCCTGTTGTTGTTGTGCTAAGCGTTCGCTACGTGTCGTTTCAAAGGTAGAGTAGTTGCCTGTATATAATGTTAATTCTTGATTTTCAATATGAAGAATATGATCCGTAATTGCATCGAGAAAATCACGGTCATGCGAGATCAGGACCAGTGTTCCTTCATAGGCTTTAAGCCAATCTTCTAACCATAAGATGGCGTCTAAATCTAAATGGTTCGTTGGTTCATCTAATAACAGTAAGTCTGAACGACTCATTAAGGTGCGTGCAAGATTTAAACGCATCCGCCAACCACCAGAGAAGCTTGCGACATTTAAACGGATTTGATGGTCAAGAAATCCTAAACCTGCCATTAATTGGGCTGCTTTAGCCGGTGCTACATAACCATGAATTTCATCAAATCGACCATGTAATTTGGCTAAATCATCATTACTCAGTTGATCTGGATGAGCTAATTTTTCTTGAATATCCCAATATTCTTCGTCACCAGACAAAACAAAATCAATTGCTGGCATTTCTAAGGCTTTAATTTCCTGAGCCATGTGTGCCACAGTCCAAACTGCTGGACGAGTTAGATTCCCTTCATCTGCAACCAAGTCACCTAAGAAAGCAGCAAATAGTGTTGATTTGCCTGCGCCATTCACGCCAGTAAGACCAATTTTCCAGCCAGGGTGAAGCTGCATCGATGCTTTTTGAAATAGAACTCGCCCACCACGGCGTAATGAAACTTGGTCAAATTGAATCATGAGTATGCAAAATAGCGAAGAGATAGCTGCATTTTAAGGTGATCGCCCATGAATGCAAATTTTTATATTACAGATCAAACTGATCGAATTAAATCATTCTACCAATAAAAAAATAGAGCAAAAGCTCTACTTTTGTCATTCAAATCAGATTATTATTTAGTTTATATGAAAAAATAAGTAACAAGACTAGAAATATAGAAACAGGATTATGAATGAAGAATGGAATTCTTGCATTAGGGGCGATGCTACTTTTGGGTTTAAACACTCAGGTAAATGCCTCAACCACAATTTGTGTTTTCGATTTATTGGGTAAGTCTGGTGAAGCCTACAAAGCCATGGAGGAGTGGGCACTGGCTGCAAAAACATGGCGCGCTGACATTCATTTAATTAGCTATCAAAGTGAAGCACAAGCTGAGAATGATTTTGAACAAGGCAAATGTGATGGCGTATACATGACGTCTATGCGTGCGCGTAGTTATAACAAATTTGCAGGTTCTGTCGATGCGATTGGTGCTGTGCCGAGTTATGCGATTGCACAAAAAGCCATTAGTTTTGCCTTAGATAAGCGTAATCAACGTCGTCTGACCAGTAATATAGGTAATCAGGTTTACGAAGTTGTCGGTATTTCACAAATTGGTCTGGCTTACATTTTCGTTAAAGATAAAAAAATGGATACCATTGAGCAAATCAAAGGTAAAAAATTTGCTGTTCTCGCCTATGATGAAGCACAGAAAATCGTTGTTAAAAGCCTTGGTGGGCAAGCTGTTCTTTCTGACATTTCTGATATCGCTAAAAAATTTAACAATGGCCAAGCCGATATTATGGCCGCACCAGCTTATGCCTATAAACCATTAGAACTCTTTAAAGGTTTGGGAAATGAGGGGGCAATTATTACTTTTCCAGCTGTCAACATGACGATGGATTTGATTATTCGTCCTGAAAAATTCTCAAGCAACTTTGGTCAAAATTCGAGAACTTGGTTCTTGAATCGTTTAAATAATAATTTTGCATTAATCCAAAGAATTGAGGCTGAACTACCAGCGAAATATAAAATTAATCTGAGCAATGAAGACAAAATGCGTTATCAGCAAATTTTGCGTGAAGCTCGAATTGGTTTAACTAAAAAGGGGATTTACGACGCCAGTATGATGAGCGTTTTAAAGCGTGCGCGTTGTACTGTAGAACGTACCAATTTTGAATGTACCCTTGGTGGAGAATAATTTTTTAGTTTTTTGTGTGTTTGATAATTTGATTTTTTGCAGGGAAACGAAATGAAAAAGGGGTTGTTTGTTTTGGCTGGCTTAGCACTTATGGGTATGAGTGCAACTGGTCAAGTTCAGGCTAAACAAAATGTATGTGTATTTGATTTACTTGGTAAAGCAGGTGAAACATTTAAAATTACTGAAGAATGGGCAATTGCAGCTAAAGGATGGCAAGCAGATATTCGTTTGCTCTCTTATCAAGATGAAGCAAAAGCGCAAAATGATTTTGAGGCTGGTAAATGTGATGCTGTCTATATGACCTCGATGCGTGCTCGTAAATATAATCGTTTCGCAGGATCGATTGATGCGATTGGTGGAGTAACCAGCAATCATGTCGCGCAAAAAGCGATTAGTTTTGCTTTGGACAAGAGAAATAAGCGTCGTTTATTGGCAAATGTCGATAATCAGAATTATGAAGTTGCGGGTATTTTACAATTTGGTTTGGCATATGTATTTGTACACGACCGCAATTTAAATACTATCGAAAAGGCAAAGGGTAAAAAGTTTGCCTACTTGCAATACGATATTGCACAAAAAGAGATTGTTGATAGTTTGGAAATGGTTTCCGTACCTTCTGAAATCTCAGATTTTGTTAAAAAATTTAATAGCTATCAGGTGGATGTGATTGCTTCGCCAGCTTATGCATATAAACCCTTAGAAATTGAGCGAGGAATTTCAAAAGGTGGTGCAATGTTTTCGTTTCCTGTGGTCAACATTACGGGTGATTTGATTATTCGTCCAGAGAAATTCCCAGCGAATTTTGCTGCACAATCAAGAGAGTGGTATGTTGATCAATTACCAAGAAGTTTTGCATTAGTGAAACGTCTCGAAAATGGGATTCCAAATAAATATAAGTTGAATCTTCCGAAGGAAGACGAAGTGCGTTACCAGAAAATTTTACGAGAAGGCCGTATTCGTTTAACCAAACAAGGAGTCTACGATCCAATTATGATGAGTGTATTAAAACGTGCTCGCTGTACAGTAGAAAGAACAAGTTTTGAGTGTTCTTTAGGAGGCGAATAATTCGCTTTTGTAATTTAAGTTAAATAGAGTGATTATTTTTGATAAATGATCACTCCATAAAAATATTCATCAAAACATTTGTGAAAATGTGATGTAGTCTGTAAAAAAACATAAAAAACCGACGTATGTCGATAAATACACTAGGTTTTTGGGCAGAATTTGACTATATTTGTCTCAATTTGGTGGAAAAATATGCAAAAACAGCAAATAAGGGAAAACAAGATGAAAAAAGGAATTTGGGCATTGAGTGCTGCGACTCTATTTGTCATGAGTACTCCTGTACAGGCAAAACAAGAAATTTGTGTATTTGATCTATTGGGAAAAGCTGGCGAGTCTTACAAACTTGTTGAAGAGTGGAAGCTTGCCTCAAAAACATGGCAAGCTGATGTTGAGCTGATCCCTTATCAAGATGAAGAAAAAGCGGAGAAAGATTTCGATGCGGGTAAATGTGACGGGGTTTATATGACTTCGATGCGTGCTCGTAAATATAATAAATTTGCAGGATCTGTTGATGCTGTAGGCGCGGTGACTAGCAATGCGATTGCACAGAAAGCAATTACTTATGTGCTTGATAAGCGTAACCAACACCGTTTAACTGCAACAACTAATGGTGAGAAATACGAAGTTGTTGGTATTATTCAAGTTGGCTTAGCCTATATTTTCGTACGTGATAAAAATTTAGATACGATTGAAAAGGCCAAAGGCAAAAAATTTGCGTATTTACATTATGATCAAGCGCAAAAAACTATCGTTGAAAGCATAAATCTTGTTGCTGTACCCTCTGATATTTCAGATTTTGTGAAGAAGTTTAATAGTGGTCAGGTTGATGTAATTGCTGCACCAGCATATGCATATAAACCTTTAGAAATTAGTAAAGGTTTAGCAAATGGCGCATTATTTAATTTTCCAGTTGTGAACATCACTGGGGATTTAATTATTCGCCCTGGGCAATTCCCAAGTGGTTTTGGTACCCAATCTCGACAATGGTTCGTGAACAAATTGCCAAGTAATTTCGCAATGGTACAGCGTTTAGAAGCGGGTATGAATGCGAAAAGAATTACGTTGTCTAGTGAAGATAAAATTCGCTATCAAAAAATGTTGCGTGATGGACGAATGAATTTGACCAGACAAGGGGTCTACGATGCCAGCATGATGAACGTCCTAAAACGAGCACGTTGTACGGTTGAACGCACTAACTTTGAATGTTCTTTGAGTGGCGAATAGTTATAGTTTTTGTTCCTGAATTTATAAATTGATTAACGAAAGTCATCACTTATAACAAATATGTTTATGAAAATAAGTGAATGAGATAAAACAGGACAAAAAGTAAACATTATTGACATAAAAATAGAGCACAAGCTCTATTTTTTTTTGAAAAACATGATTAATATTTGCTTCGAACAAGGAGACAAACATAAAGTTTGTGGAAGGATGAAAAATATGAAAAAAATTGCGTTAGCTATTGCAGCAACTTCAATCTTAGGTGTATCTGCTTCTACTCAAGCAGCAATTGATGTGTGTGTATTCGACTTATTAGGAAAGTCAGGTGAATCATACAAAATGATGCAGGACTGGGCACTTGCAGCAAAAGGCTGGGGCGCTGATGTAAACCTTCTTGCAATCACAGATGAACAAGTCGCTGATAATAACTTTAAAGCGGGTAAATGTGCTGCTGTAGCAATGACGGCAATGCGTGCTCGTCCATATAACAAGTTTGCGGGTTCTATTGACTCTTTAGGCGGTGCGCCAAGTAATGAGATCGCTCAACGTGCGATTACATATGTTCTAGATGAACGTAATGCTGCAAAAATGGTAACTAACCTTGGTGGTAATAAATACGAAGTTGGTGGTATTGCTCCATTAGGTGCGGCTTATATTTTCGTGCGTGATAAGAGCATTAACTCAATCGAAAAAGCAGCGGGTAAAAAATTCGCAGTATTGGGTTATGACGACGCGCAAAAAATTATGGTACAACGCGTAGGTGCACAAGCTGTACTTTCGGATATTTCTAACTTTGCTGCTAAATTTAACAATGGCCAAGTAGATATGGTAGGTGCTCCTGCTTATGCATATAAGCCATTAGAGTTGAGCAAAGGCTTAGGTGCTAACGGTGCGATGTTTAACTTCCCAGTATTACAAGTTACTGCGGATCTTGTGTTACGCCCAGAAAAATTCCCAGCTGGTTTTGGCCAAAAATCTCGTGATTATTTTGTGAAGCAACTTCCAAAAGCTTTCGCAATGATCAAGCGTTATGAAGCTGAAATCCCAGCAAAATACAAAATGAACTTAACTGCTGAAGACAAGTTAAAATATCAAAAATTAATGCGTGATGGTCGTTTAGAAATGACTAAACGTGGTATTTATGATGCTAGTATGATGTCAGTATTGAAGAAAGCACGTTGTTCAGTAGACAAAGCTAACTTTGAATGTGCATTACCTGGTGAATAATCATCAAATGCTATAAAAGTAACTTAAAGCCTAGATTTTTCTAGGCTTTTTGTTTTTAAGTGCTTGTCATTTAAGTCATTGTCTTTATATAGAAATATCGCAATCATACCCATATAAAAAAACCAAATGAAATCGAGAAGATTTAAAATATGTTCTAATCAGGAAGATTAAAAACGACTGTATTTAAACATATATTCATTTGAAGACCTTATTAGGATAGAACGTTGCTCTTCATATACGTAAATGTTTCGCAACAAAACAATATAGATGCAAAGGAAAAATAATATGCAATGGTTTAAGCCTTTACTACTTGCGACAGGCATAGCAGCTGTCTCTGTTGCAGCTCAAGCAAAACAAACAATGTGTGTATTTGACATCGTAGGTAAAAGTGGCGATGTGTATGCATTAATGAAAGATTATCAGCTTGCAGCTAAAACTTGGGGTGCAGATATTGAACTCAAAGTAGCGACTAACGAAGCTGTAATTGCTGAAGATTTTAAAGCAGGGAAATGTGATGGTGTCAGTATCACAGGCATGCGAGGCCGCCAATTCAATCCATTTACAGGCTCATTAGATGCAATTGGTGCTATCACCGACCTTAAGCTTGCTGTAAAAGTGATGCAAGGTTTAGCGAGTCCAACTTTTGCTAAAGCGATGGTGAATGGTAAATATGAAGTGGCTGGTGTAATTCCGATTGGTGATGCATATTTATTAGTAAATGACCGTAATATCAATACTGTTGCAAAAGCTGCAGGTAAAAAAATTGCGGTTTTAGACTATGATGAAGCACAAAAAATTATGGCTTCACAAGTGGGTGCTCAAGCTGTAAGTTCAGATATTACTAATTTTGGTGCTAAATTTAATAATGGTCAGGTTGATATCATTGGTGCACCTGCTGCTGCGTTTAAACCATTAGAACTTTACAAAGGTTTAGGTACTAAAGGGGCGATTGTCAATTATCCAATTTTACAGGTAACGGGTAACTTAATTATTCATCCTGATAAATTCCCAGAAGGTTTTGGTCAAAAATCAAGAGAATGGGTGAAGGCACAATTGCCACGTGCTTTTGGTATCTTGGGTAAAATGAAAGCGGATATTCCACAAAAATACTGGATGGAAGTACCTCCTGCTGATAAACCTGGCTATCAAAAATTAATGCGTGAGGCACGTATTAACCTTACAGCAAAAGGAATTTACGATAAGCGTATGATGAAGTTGTTATGGCAATTCCGTTGCCGCGAAGATGCCAAAAATTTTGAATGTGCTTTGCAGGAAGAGAATTATAAATAATCTGTTAAAAAGTCCTTAATCGCACTTTAAACTTCAAATACAGACCCGATATTGAGTATGCTATACTGAATATCGGGTCTTTTATTTATGAAAGACGTATTGAAGTCTGAGGAATATCTACCATGAATGCCCAAGCTCTTGAATTGTCAGATAATGCTGCCAACAAAGTTCGCCAATTACGCGAAAGTGAAGGGAATAACGACTTGATGTTACGTGTTTATGTAACGGGTGGTGGATGTTCAGGCTTTTCTTATGGTTTTAATTTCGCTGAAAGTGTTAATGAAGATGATGCTGAATTTACCAATGGCGACGTTAAAATGTTAGTTGATTCACTTAGCTATCAATACTTAGTTGGCTCAGTGGTTGATTATCTTGAAGGACTAGAAGGTTCTCGCTTCGTGGTACAAAACCCGAATGCAACGACAACTTGCGGTTGTGGATCATCTTTCTCGATTTAATAGATTCCAATAATAAAAAAGCTTCTCAAATTGAGAAGCTTTTTTATTGTTTACACCATCGTAATCGTACCTAAAATACGATCACCCGATGCACCTGTTACAGCGGGTAAATTACCGCTAAGTTGTTCAACGAAACGCATGGCTAACCATGCAAACGCCGTCGCTTCGACCCATGTCGGTGCTAAACCAAGGGCGTCCGTGGTTTGTACTGACCAATTGTGTTTGCGTAAGCGCCAACGTAATTGTTCCAATAAATAAGAATTATAAGCACCGCCACCACAAACGTAGAGTTCGCCTGTTTCCATGCTAGAACGATAGACTGCTTTTTGAATTGCCCTTACGGTAAGTTTCAGTAAGGTCGCTTGAATATTTTCAGGCGTATCTTCTAGTTCGTCATAGGTTAGATCATTGCGCCAATCGATCAGTTGATCATCTAACCAATCAATATTAAAGTCTTCGCGACCTGTACTTTTTGGAGGTTCTTTCGAAAAGTATTCGTGTGAGTGCAGTCGATCTAATAGGGAACGTATTGGATGGCCATAAGCAGCCCAGTCGCCATTTTCATCGTATGGATGCCCTGTATGACGATGACACCATGCATCCATTAACATATTTGCAGGGCCTGTATCAAAGCCATAAACACCGTCAAGGTCATTTGCAGGCAACATACTGACATTGGCAATACCGCCTAAATTCAAAATGACACGATGGATACTGTCATGCTGAAACAATGCTTGATGAAAAGCTGGTACTAAAGGAGCACCTTGCCCTCCTGCGGCCATATCACGACGACGAAAATCAGAAACGACAGGGAGTTGAGTAATTTCAGTGATGATATTTGGATCACCAATTTGTAAGGTAAAGCCATGCTCAGGGCGATGACGAATAGTTTGCCCATGAGAACCAATCGCCTTGATTTGATTACGATCTAAATTGTTCTTTTCAATCAGCGTATTGATGCCATGTCCAATCATTTGTGCCAAAGCGACATCGGCTTTACCCATACGATCAATTTCATTGTCGTCAGGAAGCGTTAAAGCCATTAATTCATCACGTAATTCAGGCTCAAAAGGCACAGTCAGCGTGGCATGCAGCGTTAAAGGGTCAAATGAACTTGCAACAATATCAACACCATCCATGCTCGTGCCTGTCATTACACCAATATAGATCGCGCTCATATACAACTTATCCTGCAAGATGCTGAAAAAATGTTAGTATATCGCACAAATTGAATAACTGATGTGTTTAGGTTTTGTGATGTCAAATTTCTTGCCAGCCGAAGAACAGCTTGCTCTCATTCAACGAGGCACGCACGAGATTATCTCTGATGAAGATTTATTGAAAAAACTGAAAGAGAATCGTCCACTCCGTGTAAAAGCAGGCTTTGACCCAACGGCTCCTGATTTACACTTAGGACATACAGTTCTAATTAATAAATTAAAAACCTTCCAAGATTTGGGACATGAGGTTACTTTCTTGATTGGTGATTATACCGCCATGATCGGTGATCCAACAGGCAAAAGCGCAACACGTCCGCCGTTGTCGCAAGAGCAAGTACTTGCCAATGCCAAAACTTATCAAGAACAAGTTTTTAAAATTTTAGATCCAAATAAAACCAAAGTTCGTTTTAACTCAGAATGGTTTAGCCAAAAAACTGCGGCTGATTTAATTCAATTGGCAAGTCAGCAAACCGTATCACGTATGTTAGAACGTGATGACTTTACTAAGCGCTATAACAACCATCAACCGATTGCGATTCATGAGTTCCTCTATCCATTGGTACAAGGTTATGACTCGATTGCGCTTGAAGCAGATGTTGAGTTAGGTGGTACAGACCAAACCTTTAACTTGCTCATGGGACGTACTTTACAAGGTCGTTATGGTCAAGAATCACAAGTCTGCATCACTGTACCAATCCTTGAAGGTTTAGATGGCGTCAATAAGATGTCTAAATCTTTAGGCAACTATATTGGTGTATTTGACACCCCAGGTGCGATGTATCAAAAAATCCTGTCTATGCCGGATAGCTTGATTGAACGTTACTTTGATCTACTGAGCTTTAAGTCACTTGATGAAATCAAAGTCTTGCTAGATGAAATGGCTGCGGGTCGTAACCCACAAGAAATCAAACGTATTTTAGCACTTGAGCTAGTTGAACGTTTCCATGATGCCGAAGCTGCTGAAAATGCACATAAGAGCGCGGGTAACCGTGTCACAGAAGGCGAAGTACCTGAAGATACACCAGAAGTGACGATTTCTCGTGCTGAGTTTGGTGGTGAGTTATTTATTGCAACTATTCTTCGTGTTGCAGGTTTAAACCCAAATGCCGCAGCAGCGAAAGACGCCGTGGGTCGTGGTGCAGTAAAAGTTGACTGGAATGTGGTTGATATGAGCTTCTCTGTAAAAGAGAATGTCACTTTAATCATCCAATCGGGTAAAAAAGCGATTGCACGTGTGACTTTCACTGATTAATTTAACTTTTAAATGATCTTTATATAATGCTCATTTGTTATAATGGGCATTATTTTTTATAAATACCCAATAAAACCTCTTGCGATCTTATAATAAGCATTTTAGAATAATGCCAAAATCAAGCGTCAATCGCTTAAATATTAAAATGACTTTTATTTAACTCCACTCACTTCAATATTGATCTTGTACCGTTGCCTTTGACAAGATTGTCCAAAAACAATGACTGGTTGCAGGATGACCATAATATCTTGATTTAACCCAATACACAGCAATTACGGATTGTTGGTTTTAAGAATGTTTGGCTGTATGCCATCTTCGGGAGAGAAATCATGCGTCTAATAACATACTTTATCGGCTTTATTTAAAGACAGGATAATATTTTCTATTATCTAGATTTAATTGAAGTAAAAAATTTAAATCTTATTTCCCAAGAATTAATATGTTCTTGTAGATGATTATTGCCTTTAAATAAAAATGGCAAGGATTAAATCTGCACGACATTTAGAAAAAATATCAAAACAATATGAATGATTTTATGAATAACCCTTTTATGCAAAATATGCAGCAAGAGGAAGACCGATATTTAACTGAAGTACACCCTTTAGCAAAATTATGGGCATTACGTATTTTGGTTGAACTCGGTGGTGCGAAAGAATTTATCAATGATAATTGTTTTAGTCATCAATGGATTGCTAAGCATTTAGGCTTTTCTGAAGCTTTATTGAGTCAACAATTTAATTCACAACTGGCACATCAGGAATTAGCTCAACTTCATCAGATGGCTGAAATTGTACAGGTACAAAATCCTGCTCAATTTAGTGCGGAATTGTCATATAACCTGAAACTGCTGCAAAAACTGTTGGGCTTAAATGATGTTGAATGTTTAATTCTCGGTTTTGTGGTATTGGTACATAGTGAACAATTACTCGATGATATTGCAGATCATTTGGGTACATTAACCGCCGCAAAAAGTATGAAAGCTTTAGCGATTATTTTGGCAGTTCCTTATGAAGATGTACGTCAGGCATTGGCAGTACAGGGATGCTTACATCGAAGCGGACTCATTCATTTACAGCGTGAATATAGCAGTTATTTGCGTAGTAAATTGGATTTGGTTTCTGCTCAGTTGGTGGATAAATTATTGGTCAAAGCCAATGATGTGATGGACTTATTTGTAGGTACGATTAATAAAAGCGCAGCAGCTGAGTTGACACTAAAGGATTACCCTCATCTCCAATCACAATTGGATGTATTACTTGCCTATCTTCAACAGGTGAAACAACAGGCACAATTGGGTGTCAATATTTTTATCTATGGCAGCTCAGGCACAGGTAAAACGCAGTTGTGTAAAGTACTTGCTCAGGCATTAAAAGTACAACTATTTGAAATTGCCTGTGAAGATGAGGATGGTGATGCCATTACTGCAACAGGACGTTTATGTGCCTATCGTGCTGCGCAAAGTGTGTTTGATGGTCAGACAGCTTTATTACTTTTTGATGAAGTTGAAGATGTATTCAATGACACAGAAAAAGGCGCGGGTATGAAAAGCACGGCACAAAGCCGCAAGGCTTGGGTCAACCGCATACTGGAGCAGAATCGTACCCCAGCCATTTGGGTCTCCAATTCTGATCAAATTGACCCAGCATTCTTACGCCGTTTTGATCTGATCCTTGAGGTCACGATTCCGCCAAAACAACAAAGAATGAAGATGATTGAGCAATACTGTGGTGATCAACTCAGTGATCAGCATCAGCAAGCTTTGGCAAATGCTGCTCATTTATCACCAGCATTATTGCGTCGCGCCTATCGTGTGGCTAAGACAGCAAAACGTGCCAATCAAAGCCTGCACGTTCAAAATACCATGCTGCAACTGGTTTCCAATACATTAGTGGCTCAAGGGCATCAGCGAGTGAAATTCTATGATAGTGCGGGTTTACCCAAATTCTATGATTTGGACTATATCAATACCAAAGCCAATATGATGCAGATTGCAGCAGGGATTAAACAACATGGCTTTGGGCGACTGTGCTTATATGGTGCATCAGGTACGGGCAAAACAGCATTTGCGCGTTGGTTAGCGGATTATATTGGGCAACCTTTACTGATTAAGCGAGGTTCAGACCTACAGTCACCCTATATTGGCGAGATGGAGCAAAATCTAGCAAAAGCATTTACTGAAGCTGAAGAGCAAAAAGCGGTCTTACTGCTAGATGAAGTTGATAGTTTGCTTCAGGATCGGCGCAATGCAGTTCGGTCTTGGGAAATTGCTCAGGTCAATGAGTTCCTTGTACAAATGGAAAGCTTTAATGGGATTGTGATTACGACCACCAATCGTTTTGATGATCTTGATCAAGCTGCCTTGCGCCGCTTTGATTTCAAAATCCATTTTGACTATTTAACTTATACACAACGCTTGCAGCTATTTAAGCAAGTATGCCAGCAGTTAAATATTGAAATGAATGAACAGCAGATCTCAGTCAAACTAAAACAGCTTAACCGTCTATGCGCAGGAGATTTTGCTGTGATTATTCGACAAGCCCGTTTTCATCCATTTCAACATGCCGATGAAATATTGCAGCATTTAAATGATGAAATGGCTGTGAAATATCAAGTTTCTCAAACGATAGGCTTTTCAGCATCCGCTTAATGCTGAAAAGATGAGCGACCAAAAAGTCTAAAACTGCTGATTTAGTGTGGAAAATATACGATCTATCACTAAAAAAGCAGATTTAGCCTGAAAAACAATCGTTCAAAAAGAAATAATAAAAAAGGGGGTTGTATTGGGTCT
>NZ_LBMZ01000108.1:0-78106 GCF_001005525.1 Acinetobacter sp. AG1
ATCAATATGATGAAATTTGCATGTAAGGCGATCGCGTTAAGTATTTTTGCTGTGACTTCGACTTTTGCTATGGCAGAAGATAAACCTTCATTATATGGTATTACTGCATCGGGCAATGTTTCAGCTGTAACAGATTATCGTTTTCGTGGTGTGACACAATCCTCGAATAATCCTGCGATTCAAGGTGGATTTACATTTTCACATACGTCGGGCGCATATTTAGCACTTTGGGGTTCAAGTGTTGACTTTAGTATTCCTGGTGTTTCAACTGAAACTGATGCTACATTAGGTTTTACTAATAGTTTTGCCTTAACAGATAAAATTAAACCAACCTATGATGTAGGTGTAATTCATTATGGATATATAGGTTCCAAATCTAATGCTGTGAATAAATATAATGATAAGAAAGGTTTAGCTTTTACAGAAGTATTTGGTAAGCTAACTTTCCCTGAAACATTATTAGCAGGCGATGCTCTAAGTGTAGGTGTGAATTATTCACCTGATTACTGGGGGAGAACTGATGATTTTTGGTATTTTAACTTAGGTTACTCAGCGCCAATTGCAAGTACTGGTTTAACAGGTTTAGCTTCAGTAGGGTATAATAAATTAAAAAATAAAGATTCTTTAAGTATTGTTGCTGGTGGTCCTGGAAAAGATAATAATTATATCGACTACAAAGTTGGTGTAAATTATAACTTCTTAGGTATCCTCGCTGAAGTTGATGTTGTTGGAACAAATGTAAGTACTTCAGGTATGAGTGATAATGACAAAAAACCTTATGACACAGGTGTTTTATTTAGTTTGACTAAAACATTCTAATTTAAAAAACATTTATAAACCTTTAAAAAGCCAGCGTATATGCTGGTTTTTTTATTCATTTTTAGAAAATAAAAAACGAAAACTTTATATTCAAAATAGGTGCTAATTATGTGCGCCTCTATATTTAAAGATGCATTTTATTATCGCATGCTTGTCGTGGGCGGTTGATTGATTAATAGTAAAATAAAATAAATATAATTATAATCAATAGCTTGTATTTAATTTAAATTTAAATTCTACTTTTGGCACAGCATTTGCAAATTTCATCATGATGCAATTTAGAACATAAATCAGTTGAATATCTAAATCATGGGGGAAATCAATATGATGAAATTTGCATGCAAAGCTACAGTTCTAGCGATGGTATTTACAACATCAACTTTAAGTTTGGCTGAAGAAACAAAGCTACCATTTCCAGGGACAATTACAGGCAATATAAACGTAGTATCTAGTTATAATCTACGTGGTATGACAAATTCACCTGAAAGTGATACACCTGCAGTACAAGGTGGACTTGATTATACGCATGATAGTGGATTCTATTTGGGATACTGGTTTTCGACCTTAACTGCTGCATATGCAGATTTAAATACCTCACCGACTTATGTAAACGAAGATAAGAAGTCATTTGAAAATGATTTATATGCTGGTTATAAAGGTAAGATTACAGATGATCTTGGTTATCAAATTGGCGGTACGGTTTATTACTATTATCCAGGTTGGGAATCAACTGGGTATGAAACCATTGTCGGCTTAAGTTATAAAGATTTGAGTATTACAGCACAAACTTTATTAAATAATGTCACTTTTGGAAATAAAGGTGATACTTATTTCCTAGCAACCTATGCACCAAAATTAGCTGGTGGTTTTACGGGTAAAGCTCAATTAGCAGCCTATTATTATGGTGATGATGATGAGTATTTAGCTTACCAAGCCAAAGCAGGAGATGTTACCAAAACTGATTTTGCTTTCCGTCACGCAACTCTTGGATTGTCACATCCTTTAGGTAATACTGGTGCAACTTGGAGTTTAGACTATATCTTTGGTGGCTATACTCGTGATGAAACAAAGCAAAAAAATAAAGTTGTTTTGGGTTTAGGTTACGCTTTTTAAAGACATTTTATTTAGTAAAAAGGCTGAGATATCTCTCAGCCTTTTTATATGGGGTTGATTATTTGGAGAAAGTAAACCTTTCTCCAAAATCATTTTCAATACTTATTAAATTGTATTCTTTACCATTTTCTATTTTTCGATAACCTCTTAGAAATACATCTGTTCCTACACCCCAGCATCTTTTCTTATCACTCACCATCACTGCTCCTTGAGGATATACTTGTTGGACGGGACCATCAAATATGAATCCATGTGGAATATATAATGCTTTGTGAACGTCTTGTTTAGTTACTTCCATAAAGAATGGATTGTTTTCATCAATAATTTTAGTATCCCTTAATACACTGGATGCACGTTTATTATAAAAATCAATAATGTTCAATTCTTGTTTGGCGTATGCTAAAAGCGTCTTAATACTTTGTAAGTTCAGATTTTTATTTTGTCCTAAAAGAGCATGATATTTTTCGAGTAATAACGATGCTTGTGATGAAGTAATGTCATTAATAATAATACAGTCTTCACCATTACCTAGAGCTGCTTGCCATGCAGAGTCAACCCCATTATAAAAAACAATACCTCTCCCTTGCTTAATTTGTTGACCTGAGTAACGACTTTGCGATGGAAAAATCAGTGCTTCGCCGCCATGTAATAAGGCAGGAACAAAAACAATAAAACGTTTCGTACGATTGACGACTTTCAGCCCACGTTCAATGTCGCTAGTTTTTAGTTTTAATAAAGGCAATTTTTGATTCATGTAATTTTCTATCTAGCCTCGATAAGATAAGGCTTCTGTTAAATGGGTTGTTAAAATGATATCGCTTTCGGCCAAGTCGGCTATGGTTCGTGCAACACGAAGTACACGGTGATAGGCGCGTGCTGAGAGATTAAGTCGCTTTTGAGCCATTTCGATGATTTTGGCTGAATTTTCATCTAATTGAGCATATTGTTCTAGCAAATTTGGAGAAAGTGCCTGATTCAAACATTGCTGTCTTAACATTTGTTTATCATAAGCTTTCATCACGCGTTGCCGCACAATTGTAGAACTTTCTGTCGGACTTTGATCTTGTAGTTCTTTGGTCTGCAAAGGTGGCACATCAATATGTAAATCAATACGATCTAATAATGGACCTGAGATACGATTTTGATAGCGTTGAATATTTTCTACTGAGCACTGGCAGCGGCTATCTTGATTAAATGCGTAGCCACAAGGACATGGATTCATTGCTGCAATAAATTGAAAATTCGCTGGGAATGTCATTTGTCTTGCCGCACGAGAGATGACGATCTCTTTCGATTCTAGAGGTTGTCGGAGAACTTCCAAAACTTTGCGGTCAAATTCAGGTAATTCGTCTAAAAATAATACGCCTAAATGTGCAAGCGTAATTTCACCTGGTTTAGGTTGTGAACCGCCTCCAACTAATGCAATCGCTGACGCAGTATGGTGTGGTGCACGGAAGGGTCGTTGACCAAAAGTATGCTGAGCATTTGCAACTGAATAAATACTTGCGACTTCTAAATTTTCTTGGGCATTGAGTGGTGGCAAAATAGAAGGTAACCGAGAAGCCAGTAATGTTTTACCTGTACCAGGTGGACCTTTGAAAAGTAAAGAATGTCCACCCGCTGCTGCTATTTCTAGTGCACGACGAGGACGTAATTGACCTTTGACATCTGCAAGATCAAATTGATACTGAGTAGTGGTTAAATTTTCATGTTTGGGCGACGCTGATAAATAAGAAGTGCCCAAAAAGTGTGCGCATACGTCTTGCAGATGCTTAGCAGCATACACTTCGAACTGCGGGAGTTGATTGGCTTCTTCTAGATTATGAGTAGGAACCAATAAGCGGTGTTGGGCTTGTTGGCAAGCCATCGCAATTGGCAATATTCCCGAAACAGGACGTAAATGTCCATCTAATGCAAGTTCACCAGTAAATTCAAATCCTTCAGTACAATTTTCAGGAAGTTGACCTGAAGCAATCAAAATTCCTAGTGCGATCGGTAAATCTAGACGGGAGCCATCTTTGGGAAGATCCGCAGGTGCTAAGTTAATCGTTAAACGTTTGGTTGGAAACAAGAAACCACTATTAATAATTGCTGATCTAACTCGATCTTTACTTTCCCTTACAGCGGCTTCAGCTAAACCTACAATGGTTAAGGAGGGGAGTCCTGAACTGATATGAACTTCAACTTCGATTTGAGGGGCATGTAAACCCAATAAACCCCTCGTGTAAATTTTTGCGAAAGACATTTTATTATTGTTCCATCATGGTGCTTTATTTTTAATCATTTTTATTTGTTGTTGCGCTAAACTAGTGCTTATTTTTGCTTCTGCACCATCTCTTGTAGTGCATTCATTTGCTGTTGCAGTGCAGCGAGGCGTTGGTTTGCCAAATTTAGCGCTATTTTCTGGCGTTCCAGCTCTTGTTTAGAGACTAAATCTAATTTTTCGATGCTTTCATTGAGCAAAGCACGTAAATTTTTTTCTAAATCTTTTTTAGGTTGATCAACTTGTTTAAGAATGGCTTGTAAAAGAGTTTCAATCATGAAGCGCTCAATAGGTTATATGTATTTGTAGGCAAGTGTACCATTGCTTGTAGTAATCCCATAGCCCTGTTCAACGCATTGATGCCACCGATATCTAAATTCAGTTAAACAGGAGCAAATGAAACTTATTTTCGATTGAATATCTACATCTTGACGCCCAAATAGGTTATAAAGAAAGCTCTTGCTAATGGTTTGAAAATCCCCAACCTTCAAATATTGGCATGAAAATTGAACATAAAACCTTACTGGTGAAAATAAGCCGAAGGAAAACACACATGAAGCTTGTAACTGCAATTGTAAAACCATTCAAACTCGATGATGTGCGTGAAGCACTCTCTGATATTGGTGTTCAAGGGATTACCGTAACTGAAGTAAAAGGTTTTGGTCGTCAAAAAGGTCATACTGAACTGTATCGTGGTGCAGAGTATGTCGTTGATTTTTTACCGAAAGTAAAGATTGAAATTGCGATTAGCGATGAAATGGTCGATGCGGTTATTGAATCTATCACTCGTGTCGCAAGCACTGGAAAAATTGGTGACGGTAAAATCTTTGTCACGAATTTGGAACAAGTCATCCGTATTCGTACTGGTGAAACTGGACCAGATGCTGTCTAAATTGGCACAAAGTTTGCTGAGTTAGAATTAAGAGAAATAGCTCACAAAATAAGGTTGGGGGACACGAATGAAAAAAATGCTTATGGCGCTCAGTCTATCTGGCGCACTCTTAGGTGGTTCAGCGATGGTTTGGGCAGAAGATGCTGCATCAACACCCATTGCTGAACAAACTGTAGCAGCGTCTGATACGGCGGCTGCATCAACTGTCACTGTAGCAGCAGAAGCTCCTGCTCCTGTAGAAGCTGCTCCAGCTCCTGCACCAGTTGCAAAAGTTGATACAGGCGATACAGCTTGGATTCTCGTTTCAACAGCACTGGTTCTGTTGATGACTATTCCTGGTTTGGCTCTATTTTATGGTGGTATGGTTCGTAAGAAAAACGTACTCAGCACCATGATGTTTAGCCTTTCTGCGGCAATTCTAGTCAGCTTAATTTGGGTTATCGTTGGTTATTCGCTTGCATTCTCTGGTTCAGGTGCCTATGTCGGTGACTTTGCCAAATCCATGCTAAATGGCGTGGCATTTGATGCCTTAAGTGGAACTATTCCAGAAAGCTTGTTTGTTATTTTCCAAATGACATTTGCCATCATCACTGTTGCAATTATTAGTGGTTCGATTGCTGATCGTATGAAATATTCAGCATTCATGGCGTTTATTGCAGTTTGGGTAATCTTGGTTTATGCACCAATTACTCACTGGGTTTGGGCCGCTGATGGTTGGTTATTCAAAGCTGGTGCTTTAGATTTTGCAGGCGGTACAGTTGTACATATCAACGCAGGTGTAGCTGGTTTAGTGGCTGCATACATGTTGGGTAAACGTGCTGGTCTAGGTCGCGAATCAATGGCACCGCACAACCTTACTCTCACTGTGATTGGCGCAAGCTTAATTTGGGTAGGTTGGTTTGGCTTTAACGGTGGTAGTGCTTTAGGTGCTGGCGCTCGTGCAAGTATGGCAATTCTTGTAACTCAAGTTGCTGCTGCCGCTGCTGCATTCTCTTGGTTGATTGTTGAACGTCTAGTTCGTGGTAAGGCTTCAGTACTTGGTGGTGCATCAGGTGCGGTTGCTGGTTTGGTTGTGATTACTCCTGCTGCTGGTTTCGTTGGTGTGGGTGGTGCATTAATCATGGGCTTAATCGGTGGTGTAGTGTGCTTCTGGGGTATTACTGCACTTAAACGTCTCCTTAAAGCAGATGATGCATTGGATGCTTTCGGTCTACACGCAGTTGGTGGTATCGTTGGTGCGATTCTTACTGGTGTGTTCTACAGTGATGAAATCATTAAAGCTGCTAACGTTGCGCTTGCTCCAACAATCATCGAACAACTAAAAGTACAACTTGAAGGTGTACTCGCAACGATGGTATATAGCGCAGTAGTGACTTTCATTATCCTTAAAGTGATTGATCTTGTGATTGGTATCCGCGTAAGTGCTGATGATGAGCGCATGGGTCTTGACCTTAGCCAACATGGCGAACGTATCGAATAATTCATTATTCTTTGAAGTTTAAAAAAACAGCCGAATAAGGCTGTTTTTTTATGCCTTTCGTGTGCTAGTTCAGCAATTGCAGAAACTTTGCTACACTTAAGCAAAGTGAGTAAATAATCGCACAATTATGCATTGTCCATTTTGTAACGCTGCTGATAGTAAAGTCATCGACTCTCGCCTTGCGGCTGAGGGTTGTCAAATCCGTCGTCGTCGAGAATGCACGATTTGTGGTGAGCGGTTTACCACCTTTGAAAGTTATGAAATGGTGATGCCGCGAGTTATTAAATCCGATTCAAAAAGCGAACCATTTGATGAAGCAAAATTGCGCCGCTCATTGATGCATGCTTTACAGAAACGCCCAGTAACCCAAGAGCAAATTGAAACGGTTTTAAGTGATATACAATCACAAATTCGACGTTTAGGTGAGCGAGATGTAAAGTCTAGAACAATTGGTGAGATTGTGATGCAGGCTTTATTTGCACTTGATCATGTAGCCTATGTTCGTTTTGCCTCTGTTTATCAAGATTTCCAAGATGTTGAAGCATTTCGTCGTCAGATTGAGCAAATGCAACAACGTGAAAATGAAGCATAAGTTAGAGAAATCATGTCTGAGTTCACGCAAATTCATTTATCCCAAGATCAATATTGGATGCAGCAAGCAATTGAGTTGGCTCGACTAGGGCAATATTCAACCAAGCCGAATCCTAATGTGGGTTGCGTTATTGTCAAAGATGGGCAGCTGATTGGAGAGGGCTATCACCCTAAAGCGGGTCAACCCCACGCAGAAGTTTTTGCACTTCGCCAAGCGGGCGAACATGCTAAAGGCGCGACAGCTTACGTGACTTTGGAACCATGTGCACATTATGGTAGAACGCCGCCTTGTGCAGAAGCATTAGTTAAAGCTCAGGTAAAGAAAGTCGTGGTAGCTTGTTCAGACCCAAACCCATTAGTCGCGGGAAAAGGCGTTCAAATTTTACAAGCAGCGGGTATTGAAGTTGAAACAGGACTTTGTGTAGAAACTGCGAAAACGCTCAATTTGGGCTTTTTAAAAGCGATGTCTACGGGTTCGCCGTATGTGCGTTTGAAAATTGCATCAAGTTTAGATGGACGTACTGCAATGGCTTCAGGAGAATCAAAATGGATTACTGGAGCAATCGCTAGACAAGATGTACAACATTGGCGTGCAATTTCGGGTGCTGTGATTACAGGGATTCAAACCGTTTTAGCGGATGATTGTGAGCTGAATGTACGTGAATTGGAGGGAGTTGATCTTACTTCGGTGGTTCAACCTAAGCGAGTTGTACTCGACCGACAAGGACAGTTACCACTTTTAGCTAAGATTTTGAAAAATCCTGAAACAGTGATAGTGATGACACCATTTCGTCAAGAACTTGCTGATTTAGGCGTGATACAATTGACGCCGCAACCCTTAAGTCAATTATTGCAAACTTTAACTCAACAGTATCAAATTTATGATGTGCTGGTTGAAGCAGGCGCAACTTTATCAACGGCTTTTTTACAGCAAGGTTTAGTTGATGAAATGATCAGTTATGTTGCACCGACTTTACTTGGTCAATCTGCTCGTGCAATGTTCAATGCTGAATTTAGTACAATGGCAGAACAATTGCGTTTTGATTTAGTCGATGTAACCCAACTTGGGCAAGATATTCGCCTAAGATTGCTCCCTATCCAAGAGATGATATGAATCCAGAACCATCGGTTTATCACAAGCGTCGTCATGCAGCACGTACGACTGACGAATATCTTTTTCATCAGTTAGTACCTTATTTAGGCAATAAGCGTCGACTGCTTCATCTCATTTTGGAAGCACTTGAGATTACGGGAACGCTAAATAGCAAGAAAAAGAACCCACCGATTTTTGCGGATTTCTTTGCGGGGAGTGGTGTTGTCTCTCGTTTAGCTCGTCAAAATGGTTATCGTGTGATTGCCAATGACTGGGAGCCTTATAGCCATGCGTTGAACAATGCGATTTTAGCCTGTGTTGATGCACCCGCATTTAAAGAGTTAGGTGGCTATCAAAAAGCGATCGACTATTTGAATCGATTACCAGAAGTCAAAGGCTGGGTGACACATAATCTTTGTCCACGTAATGATGATGTGTATGATCCTGCTCGTGACCGTTTGTTCTTCAAACGCCGTAATGGGATGCGTATTGATGCAATTCGTCAACAGATCGCAACTTGGCAAGCGCAAGGTGCAATCAATGATGTCGAAATGAGTGCTCTATTGGCACCACTTTTATATTCGGCAAGTTTTGTTAGCAATACCAGTGGTGTATTTAAGAGCTTTCATCAGGGTTGGGGTGGTCGAACTCAAACTGCTCTAGAACGGATTGAGTCATTAATATGGCTTACACCGAGCCGTTTTTGTGAGATTGGTGATCCCAAACGACCTGCGGCTGAAATGTGGTGTGTCGATGCACAACATTTAGCCAACCAAATGAGTGGTTTCGAAGTCGATGTTGCCTATCTTGATCCACCTTATAATCAGCATGCCTACAGCAGTAACTATCATGTTTTAAATGCTCTGACTTTATGGGATCAAGTGGATTTACCATCACCTGATACCAAAGGCTTTAAGAGTGGAATTGATCGAGCATGGCGTAAAGAGCGCCCAAGTCCTTATAATTCTTCTAAGTATGCGAAAGAAGCTTATGAAAAGTTATTGGAAACAATTAATGCTCGCTATATTTTGACTAGTTATTCAACTGATGGGAATATTGAGCCTAAAGATTTGCTTACTGCTAATTTAAAGCGCGGTAAAGTGACTTTGTTAACTCAAGATGTACCGCGTTATCGAGTGAGTAAACAACGTCAATCAGAACGTGCACGTGTTCTTGAATTTATTGTGATTACTGATACCCATGCGAAGTCTGGCCCTCCATTACGACAACTTTTAGGGCAGTTATATCATTTTGCTGAGTTGGGTGGTGTTGATACGACAGGCAATAGTACTCAGCTTGCACTTTGGTAAATTCAAGTAGACACCATTTTTGGATAATGTGGTGTCTATTTTCTATTTTTTTCACTTTCTTGCTAATACATATAATTTTATAAAATAAATGATTGTTTTTACATGAATTGTCATTGAATTTAAATAAGTCTTTCTGAATAACTATTTACCTTTAAATTAATTAAAAACAATTGTTTATCTATTCTTATTGCGTGGTTTAATCTTTTTTATTTACAAAAAATATTTTACTATTTGGTTGAAAAACTACCATAAGAATATTGATCATTTTCGAAAATGAATATATTTTGCCGAGCTTTATTTCAGGTCATGTCTATACGCAGCACTGACCAAGAGAGGTTGTGATGAGTCGCTCGGAACCCAGCTTGTTGGGGCAATGTATAGCTGAATTTTTTGCTACCGCAGTTTTTTTATCTTTTGGTATTGGTGTCGTGGCTGCGCTTAAACTTGCAGGTGCAAGTTTAGGGCTGTGGGAAATCAGTCTTGTATGGGGCTTGGCTGTAGCATTAGCTGTTTATCTATCTGCAGGTATTTCTGGAGCTCATCTCAATCCTGCCGTTACAATTGCATTAGCATTGTTTGCTGGTTTTGATAAACGTAAAGTTCCTTTCTATATTATTTCTCAAGTTTCTGGTGCTGCTTTAGGCGCACTATTGGTTTATGGTTTGTATAGCAATCTATTTATTGATTATGAGCAAACACACCATATGATACGGGGGAGTGTAGAGAGTTTGGAGTTGGCTGGAATTTTCTCAACTTATCCACATCATTTATTGTCTATTGGACAGGCGTTTATGGTGGAAATGTTTATCACTATGTTATTGCTTTGGCTCATCATGGCGATTGGGGATGATCATAATGGTTTGCCACGTGGTGCTTTAGCACCAATTTTGGTTGGTTTATTAGTTGCTGTCATTGGAGCTTCTTTTGGTCCATTAACAGGCTTTGCTATGAATCCTGCACGCGATTTTGGTCCAAAAGTTGTGGCCTATTTTTCGGGCTGGGGTTCAATTGCTTTTACTGGCGGTCGTGATATTCCTTATTTTATTGTGCCTATCCTTGCACCGATTGTTGGCGCTTGCTTAGGCGTATTAGGCTATAAATTATTTTTTAGCCATTTCTTGTTAAATAATACGGTTGATCTTAAACAGACAGCCAATAAGCGTGTCTCTGAAATGCAGTAATTTAAGATTGAAAATAATAAAAGGGTGATCAATGGATCGCCTTTTTTATTGCAGATATTTGAACTTGGAGTCCCTTGTTATCTCTAGGGCTTTGCTTTATGGTATTCGATTCACTATGGCATATATTGCATAAGATTAGGTTAGAACTCCCATGTTTACAGGCATTATTGAAAGTTTAGGTAAGGTTGAGAGCTTACAAAGTGTAGGCGGTGATGTACGTCTACGTATTCAAACTGATTTGGATATGTCTGATGTGCATTTAGGTGATTCAATTGCCACCAATGGAATTTGTCTCACAGTGATCGAGTGGGGAAGCAATTGGTATGCTGCAGATGTGTCTCGTGAAAGCTTAAATCGAACGACTTTAGGTCAATGGAAAGTGGGTCAATCCGTCAATGTCGAAAAAGCAATGTTGCCAACAACTCGTTTTGGTGGACATATTGTGAGTGGGCATGTCGATGGTCTTGGAGAAATTACAGTCGTTCGACAAGACGCACGTTCATTATATTTTGAAGTAACAGCACCTGTTGAGTTGGCAAAATATTTAGCTGAAAAAGGTTCTGTAACTGTCGATGGAATTAGTCTGACTATTAACCATCTACGTGGCAATATTCTGAGTTTGAATCTCATCCCTCATACTGCTGAGCGTACCAATATTGGCACATGGCAAGTTGGTACAAAAGTTAATTTAGAGGTTGATGTGCTGGCACGTTATATCGAGCGCTTATTGTTGGGTGATAGAGCAGCGGAACAAAAAACTGAGTCGAACATCAGTATGGCATTTTTGGCTGAAAACGGTTTCTTAAAATAAACAATGAAACATAAAAAGGCCCAGTTTAAACTGGGCTTTTTTATTATTTTTCATCTGAAAACTTACTATTTTTCAGAATGTAATCAATTTCATCTTGGGCAAGTGCATGTAGTTTTGCTCGGAATACAGTTACAGCTTGTTCTATTAAGTTTTCTGCTTCTAGTTCTAAGCGAACACGCACACTTTCGAGCTCAGATAAGATTTGTTGGTCATCAATCCGAACACGTTGAGCCTGCGCATAATCAATACTTGGTTGTTCAGGATTTGGTTGATAACGTTCAGTTTGTTGTGCAATTTCTTGATCAATGTGTTGTCGAAGGGCAACAAGATTTTCCGTTTGTTGTTCGAACTGATTTAACTCATCTGCTTGCAGTTGCGCGGCATAAGCAGCTTGGGCAGCACGTTTTTCTGCTAAAGCTTTTTCCAAAGCTAATTGTTTACGAACGCGTGCTTGTTCAATTAACTCGGCTTTTAAATGTGCATAAGCTTGATCAATGCGTTGTTGAGAGCGTAGCTGAGCTTTTTCTTCGAGTTGTATCCATGTTTGGATTTGTGTTTGTGGTAACAGTAGATCACAGATACGAGCTAAATCTTCCTGATAGGTCTGACGTACAGTTTCAGGCGTATTTAACCAACGTTTTTTAAAATCTTGACCTACATTTAATGCCACACGACACTCCTTATACGATGCTATGATTTACAGACTTATAATTTAAATGTGCGTGGCTCAATGCCTAAACGACGATACATCTTAAATTTCTCTCGCCCGATCTGTTTTGCAGTTTCATTATTTTCAATAATTTCGATAATGTGGCGAAAATCTTGAGTTTGTTCAAGTGCATGATTGTTAAAATTAAATACAATCCAATCATTGGATGGCGGTAATTCAGCTGAAATACACACTGGACTATTCAACTGATCAATTCCATGAGCAATAAAGCTACTTGAATCAAAACTCCATAGCTTGTTATCCAACTCATTTTGTAAATTTGAATCAACACAATACCACCAAATCTGTGGGTGCTGATTCAGAATTTTTCGACATAAACGGCAAGCACTTTCGACTTGCCGCTCAACGCTGTTTTCAAACAAATAAAAACTAACTTGTGCCATAGATTAGTTATTCGTTTCAACACGATTAGCTAAAAACTGCATAAGTAACGGTACTGGGCGTCCAGTTGCACCTTTAGCTGCACCAGATAACCATGCTGTCCCAGCCACATCAAGGTGTGCCCAGCGGTAATCACGAGTAAAACGCTCAAGGAAACATGCTGCAGTTATTGCACCACCATAAGGACCACCAATATTGGCAATATCGGCAAACGGTGAATCAAGGAGTTCTTGATATTCTTCCATCACAGGCATACGCCATACACGGTCGAGTGATTGTTCACCAGCAAGTTGTAATTCTTGTACAAGTTCATCATCTGGAGAGAATAGCCCACTGACGACTTTGCCCAGCGCAACAACACATGCACCTGTAAGTGTCGCAATATCAATCACAAGCGCAGGATTAAAACGTTTGATATAAGTGAGGGTGTCACATAGAACCAAACGACCTTCTGCATCAGTATTCAAAATTTCTACAGTTTGACCACTCATGGTCGTCACAATATCTCCAGGGCGTGTTGCATGACCTGAAGGCATATTTTCTGCTGCTGCGATCGCACCGATAACATGAATTGGGAGTTGAGCTTCGCAAAGTGCTTGCATAGTACCTAATACAGAGGCAGCACCACACATATCGAATTTCATTTCATCCATACCTAAGCCTGGTTTCAATGAAATACCGCCTGTATCAAAAGTAACGCCTTTACCGACAAGTACGATAGGTGCTTGATCAGCTTTTGCGTGATATTCAAGTGTAATGATTCTGCCTGGTCGATCAGAGCCTTTGCTTACAGCAAGAAAAGCATTCATCCCTAAATCAGCCATTTGCTGTTCATTAAGGATAGTGACTTTTAATAGGTCAGGGTATTGTGCTGCAAGTGCAATCGCCTGATCTGCAAGGTATTCGGGGAAGCAAATATTTCCTGGACGATTGCCTAAATCTCGAGCATAGTTTTGTCCAGATTGAACTGCTTGGACGAGTTTTAATTGAGCATCATTAAGTACAGTTTCATTTGCAACTAGATTAATCGTTTCTAAGATGAACTCATTTTTTTTCGATTTAAACTCATCATAGGCATAGGCCGCTTGAGTTAAACCTAAGGCAAATAGGTAATGTAAATCAGTTGGTAATGCGCTGAGATCTACGGTGATTTGTCTAAATTTATTTTGTGATGATTTGATAATCGTTTGTGCGAGTTTTGCTAATTTTGTCGCTTTCAATTCAGCGCTTTTGCCTAAACCGAGTAAATGTGCATTGGCTTGCACAGCGACATTGATAATCAGGGCAATATTTTCATTAAAACCAGCTTTGAATTGTGTAGCATTCAGAACATCTTCTAGATGATTGATTTGATAACTATTTAAGTTCTGTTGTAATTGTTCTGAATCAACCAAAATCCACAAAGATTCACTAGACGACTGTGTTGGGAATGCGGTATGAAGGGTAAATTTCATTGTTTGTATAGAACCTAAGCAGCGAAAAAGAAAGATAAGCCCATTAAACACTTTCAGATATGAGGTTGCAATCCGCAACAAGCGATAGGTTTTATATTTTTAACATTCGGGTAAACTAGCACTACCCCTCGATTGGTCTATTTTTGGAAGCATTACTTTGATTATTCGGCGTTATCTCGTCAAACAAGTGGTCTCCACCTCTTTGGTTGTGACTGCTTTGCTTACTTTAATTATTATGGGTGGGCAGTTAATCAAGATTTTTGGGCGAGCTGCACAGGGTCGTTTAGACGCTAGTGTGTTGCTGAGTATCATTGCTTATCGTTTGCCAGAGTTTCTAACTTTAATTTTGCCATTGGGTTTCTTCATTGGACTCATGCTGGTTTTTGGTCGTCTATATGTTGACCATGAAATGGCAGTTTTAAATGGCAGTGGTGTTAGCCGTAATCAATTGGCCAAACTTTTATTGCCGATGACATTTGTTTTTTTGATTGTTCAAGCAATATTAATGTTTTGGGGTTCATCATCTGGAATTCGTGCTTACGAAAGCTTGATGCAAACACAAGCAGTGCGAGCAGGTTTTGATTTGGTCCGACCTAAGGAATTTATTTCTTCAGGTCCTTATACCATTTACGCAGGTTCACTTTCTGAAGATCGAAAAAATTTAAAAGATATTTTTTATTATCAGAAAGCCGATCGTGAAGATAAACCAGATGTGATGATTTTAGCCAAAGAAGCGACACGGGTCGAAATGGCAAATGATACGGCAAATGTCGTTGATTTGGTTCAAGGTCGTCGTTACGAAATTTATCCGAATCAGCCACGCTATACCCAAGCAGAATTTCAATCTTATCGTTTACGTTTAGAGAATGATAAAGACGTTAAGTTTGAAAGCGATGATGTTGAAGCTTTATCGATGTCTAAGCTATGGGAAAGACGTGATGACCCTGTTATTCGCAGCGAGCTTGGTTGGCGTATCTTTGGTCCATTTGTGATTATTGTTGGATTGATGCTTGCGGTTGCGTTATCTGAAGTAAGTCCACGTCAAGGCCGATATTATCGTCTTATTCCATCTATATTTATTTTTGCTAGTCTTATTGTATTAATGATCGCAATTCAGACACGAATTAGTAAAGGTGAGTTAGACATCTGGGCTTATCCTGTCGCATTAATGATTTATGCTATTGCGGCAGCAATTTTTGCACGGAAACAAAAGTTAGCACCAAAACTTAAGAAAAGTATTCAGCGAGTGGGGTTGTAATGTTAGCACGTCGAATAGTCGCCAAACATGTGACAAAAACTACAGTCCTTGCAATGCTGGGCACAACGCTGGTGTTATCTTTTTTACAAATATTATTCACTTACTTAGGTGAATTAGGCTCGCTGAAACCAACTTATAATGCATGGCAAGCTTTCCTATATGTGATATGGGGTGCACCGAGTTATTTGTATGATATTTTACCTGTTGCAGCGTTAATCGGCTCTGTTTTAGGTTTGGGTGCTCTTGCTTCGAATAGTGAACTGATCGTCATGCGTTCGGTTGGTATCAGCCTGTGGCGTATAGTGGGTTGGGTGATGCGCTCAGCTTTACTTTTAATTGTATTGTCTTTTGTATTGAGTGAATGGGTGATTCCTTATACCAATGAAAAAGCACAAAGCATTAAAAAACAACGTAGTGTAGCAGCTTTAGGTGAGGTAAAAGGTTATTGGTCGCGTGAAGGCCAACGTTTTATCTATATTGATTATGCGAATTCCCAAGGTCAATTACGTAATATTCAAGCGATTGATTTTGATCAGAACTATCGATTGCAGTCCTTTGTCACTGCTGAAAAAGGCCAATTTTTAAAAGATGGTCAGTGGACTTTAGAGAAATCACATCAGGTTGATTTACTTGCTCAAGGGAATGCGATTAAAACGGATCACGAGCAACAAGCGTTAGGATTGGCTTTACAACCTAAATATGTACATATGGTGACTTTGGACCCAGACGATTTATCTCCAAGTCAATTGATTAGTTTTATGCAGTATTTATCAGAATATAGCCAAGTTCCAAAGACCTATGAATTAGCCTTTTGGAAAAAAGTCACGTCTCCATTTGCACTGATTACGTTGGTTCTTATTGCCTGTTCATTTATTTTTGGCCCATTGCGTCAGCAGTCGATGGGTTTTCGCTTGGTTATCGCACTTTTCACTGGGTTAGGGTTCTTCTATTTACAAGACTTTTTAGGTTATGCAAGCTTAGTTTATGCACCGTCACCTGCTTGGTTCGTATTATTACCAGTGGTATTGATGTTCATGATGGGTAGCTATTTATTATATCGAGCAAGGTAGAAAATTAGATTTCTATGCACATTAAAATTATATCTGGTGGACAAACTGGAGTTGATAGAGGTGCTTTAGATGCCGCATTAGATTTAGGGGTGCCGTGTGGTGGCTGGTGTCCCGAGGATCGAATGGCAGAAGATGGAAGAATTCCAGACAAGTATCCTTTAATTATTTTAGCAGAGAGTGGCTATCGAAAGAGGACTAAGCAGAATGTTCGAGATAGTGATGCAACGGTCATTATCTATTTCGATTATATTTATCCCAAAGGTGGTACAGAGCTTACCTTATTAGAATGTATCAAGCAGTCCAAAGCATATTTGCTTATTGATGGAAATGAGGTTTCGATTGAGCGAGCAGCAGAGCGTATCTATTTATTTTGTTATCAGAATAATATTACTGCTTTAAATGTCGCAGGTCCCAAAGGGGCGAGTTTGCCTCAGGCACATAGTTATACCCAACAAGTCATCACGCAGATGCTCAATAAAATAATTAATCAAGATCAGCCCCAAACTTGAATATAAAGATGATTCCCGATGCTTTTGATTGATGAAAGCCATCAGTAACGCCATAGAGAATTACAGTAAATTTGGGTAAAATACGCCGATCAAATGATAGACAAACAGAGAGTCCATTATGACGGATGCAAATGCTGGCAAAATTCCTCACGTTCTTGTAATTATGGATGGTGTAGGACATCGTGAAGCAGTTGAGGATAATGCATATTTAGCAGCAAGAACACCAAATCTGACTGCGATGAAAGCAAAGCATCCAAATAGTTTGATTTCAGGTTCTGGCGAAGATGTAGGCCTACCTGATGGACAAATGGGCAACTCTGAAGTTGGTCATATGAACTTAGGTGCAGGTCGTGTTTTATATCAGGACTTTACACGGATTACCAAAGATATTCGGACAGGTGCTTTTTTTGAGCATGAAGTGTTAGTGGATGCAGTTGAAAAAGCCAAAACAGCAAATGGCGCTGTCCATGTCATGGGGTTGTTGTCACAAGGTGGAGTGCATTCGCATGAAGATCATATTGTGGCGATGTGTGAACTTGCATTAAAACGTGGCGCAACCGTATATCTACACGCTTTCCTTGATGGTCGTGATACCCCTCCACGTAGCGCAAAGCCTTCATTAGAAAAATTCGATGCTTTATTTGCCCAGTATCCAAATCAAGGTCGTATCGTTTCGATGATTGGCCGTTATTTTGCAATGGATCGTGATAACCGCTGGAATCGTGTTGAACTCGCTTATCGTTTAATGACAGAAGGCGAAGCAGTTCGTGTTGTAAACTCAGCTGTAGAAGGTTTAGAGCAAGCCTATGCAGCAGAAGAAAATGATGAGTTTGTTCAAGCAACACGTATTGGTGAAATTGCCAAAATCCAAGATGGCGATAGTGTGGTTTTCATGAACTTCCGTGCTGATCGTGCGCGTGAAATCACCCGTGCCTTAGTTGAGAAAGATTTTACTGGGTTTACGCGTAAAGTCGTTCCAAGTTTATCTAAATTTGTGATGCTAACACGCTATCAGGCAAGTATTGATGCACCAGTTGCATACATGCCAGAAGAACTTAAAAATTCCATCGGTGAATATTTATCAGGTTTGGGTAAAACCCAATTGCGTATTGCTGAAACAGAGAAATATGCGCATGTGACATTCTTCTTCAGCGGTGGTCGTGAAGATGAATATCTAGGAGAGAAACGTATTTTGATTCCTTCTCCGAATGTCGCAACCTATGATCTAAAACCAGAAATGAGTGCTTATGAAGTCACTGATGAGTTAGTGAATGCTATTAATTCGGGTGAGTTTGACCTTCTGGTTGTCAATTACGCCAATGGTGACATGGTCGGACATACTGGTGTATTTGATGCAGCAGTGAAAGCGGTTGAAACCGTTGATACGTGTTTAGGTCGTGTCTATGAAGCAGTAATGGCAAACAAAGGTCATATGTTAATTACAGCGGATCATGGTAATGTAGAGCAAATGCAAGACTACGACAGTGGACAAGTTCATACACAACATACCACTGAATTGGTGCCATTTATTTATGTCGGTCCAACTCAAGCAACGATTGCAGAGGGTGGTGTATTGGCTGATGTTGCACCAACATTACTTCATTTGATGAATATTCCTGTACCTTCAGACATGCAAGGCAAGAATTTAATTACTTTAAAATAAGGTGAACTTATGACCCAACACAACAACATTTATCGAGGGTTCTTTGCGAGTTTGTTGATGTGTTGGGGATCGCATACGTTATCTGCACCTATTACACATGCCTCAGGATGGGGGGAAGAGACTACAAGTCGGAATGCTGAAGTGCCACTTGAATCTATTCAGCAATTTGTACAGATTTATGGGATTGTGAAAGATAACTACGTTGATAAAAAAACAGACGATGCACTTTTTCAGCAAGCAATCAAAGGGTTGGTGAGCGGTTTAGATCGTTATTCTCGTTATTTATCCGCCGAAGAATACCGCCAGCTTATTCAATACACTGAAGGTGACCTGGCTTCTGTTGATTTCAATTTAAATTACGATGCTCATACTCGTTTATGGCAAATCCAAGACCTAAAATCAGGATCTGATTCTAGTAAGTTGGGTTTGCGTAATGGACAAGCTATACTCAAAGTCGATAATCAAGAATTAAAAAATTTAAATCAGGATCAAGTGCAAGGTCTGCTGTATGGCTCGATAGGCAGTACCGTACAAATACAACCAGAAAATAATAATAGTACGGTGATTTTGGTTCGAAACAAAAAGGTTGAGACAGATATTGAACCTGTTTTACTACATAATCAGGTGCTTGTACTTAAAATTAGAGTGTTTCAACAAGATACAGCGAATGAAATTAAACGTTTAATCGAAGAATATAGTACAACTAAACTCAAGGCTGTCGTTCTTGACCTGCGTAATAATCCAGGTGGTTTATTGTCTGCTGCTGTTGAATCAACAGATTTATTCTTGAATCAAGGATTGATAGTGACGACAAAAAGTCGTTCAGAAGGAGATCAACAATTTCAGGCTTTACCCTCAAATGAATTTCAAAATATAAAATTAGGTATCTTAATCAACCATCGTTCAGCCTCGGCAGCTGAAGTATTTACTGCAGCATTAAAAGAACATAAACGTGCGTGGGTTGTAGGTGAAAATAGCTATGGAAAAGGCGTGGTACAGAAATTATTTCCATTACCGAGTGGCGCAGCACTGCAAATGACGGTCTCACATTATTACACACCCAATGGGAACATGATTGAAGGTCAAGGGATTCAACCGAATCAAAGTTATCCGTTGTTACCTGAAATGAAAGAAGATGGCTATTTGGAACACGTCACAGATTTGGTTCTAAAAAGTAAAATTTAATTAAAAATAAAGCCCCTATTTAGGGGCTTTATTTTTAAGACTATTCATCATCTTCTGTATCTAAACCAAATTTTTTCAAACGATAACGTAAAGAACGGAAAGTCATTCCTAATTTCTTAGCTGCTAACGTTCGGTTCCAATGGGTTAAATTCAGTGCATTGAGAAGAATCTCTTTTTCAATATTTTCTAAATAGCGTTCCAAACCTTCTGGCGGTAGTTTTTTAGAGCCCATCATTGGGCTTGCACTGGCTGTTGTATGATCAGTTTCTTCTTGTGAGGAAAATGAAATACTTGGTGTCGGAATTGGACTACGTAATGGTGCAGTTTGTAGATGAGCAAGATCAATTGTTTCATCATCACTGAGCGTAATTGCACGTTCAATAATATTTCGAAGTTCACGTACATTACCTGGAAAATATTGTTGCAATAAGAATTGTTCAGCACGCGAAGAAAGGGTTTTGACTGAGACTTCCCATTCTTGGCTAATTTTCTGAATAAAGTGATTTGCTAACAATAAGATATCTTGCCCACGTTCACGTAAAGGAGGTAATACAATATCCATGACGTGAATGCGGAAGAATAAATCTTGTCTGAAACGAGCTTGTTGCACTAGTAATTCAAGATCTTGATGACTTGCACTGATGACACGGAAATCAACATCAATTTCTTGATCTGAGCCGACAGGTCGAATTTTCTTTTCTTGTACAGCACGAAGCAGTTTTACCTGCATACTTAAGGGTAATTCAGCGATTTCATCTAAGAATAAACTACCCCCATGTGCGGAAAGAATTAAACCTTGTTTGTCTTGGGTTGCGCCTGTAAAGCTGCCCTTTTTATGACCAAATAGTTCACTTTCCATTAACTCTGTTGGAATAGCACCACAGTTAATCGCAATAAAAGGTCCTTCACTACGGTTACTTAGACGATGAACTAAATTGGCAACAACTTCTTTTCCTGTCCCTGATTCACCAGTAATAAATACAGGGGCTTGAGATCGAGCAATTTTCTTTAAAGCAATGCGTAATTGCTGAATGGGCGTAGATCGACCAATGAGAAGTTTATTTTCTAATGCGCTTTCAGCAGCTTCTTGTTCAGGCTGTGGTCGATTCAATGCTTTTTGAATCAATTGATCTAGGTGAGTTTGATTGACAGGTTTACTGACAAAATCAAAAGCGCCTGCTTTTAATGCAGCAATTGCAATATCCATATTGCCATACGCTGTTAATACTGCAATCGGTGTGTTGGGATAGTTTTGTGTGACATGTTTAACCAAGTCCAGACCGTTGCCATCTGGGAGATTCAAATCTGTTAAACAAGCATCGTACTGAAACTCGGTAAAGAATTTTTTTGCTTGCTCTACGCGATAGGCAAGATGAGTTTTAATGCCCATTCGTGCGAGCGTCATTTGCATTAAAAGACATAAGTCTTCTTCATCGTCTACGAGTAAGACGAGCGGTTGTTTAGTTGCCATTTCCCCGAAAAACCTAATCTAATCAATGAATTTTTGAGCATTCAATCCTGAAACATGCTCCTTGTTGTCGCTCTACGTAAGTGAGCTTTGCATGATTTGCCTCACAAAAGGTGTGAGACAAATACAATCCTAAACCAGTTCCTTTAATTTCGGTACTAAAAAATGGTTTGAATAGCTGAGAAATATCTCGTTTTGCGACACCCGTACCAAAATCGATCACATCAATACATGTTCTGCCATCTTTTAAGTCTACATTCACTTCAATAAATTGAGCATCAGCTGCATTGTGCCGCAGGGCATTTCGAATCAGATTAATTAGAACTTGACGTAATTGTTTCTCATCAAAAAGAATGTTAATTCGTTCTGTCAAATTGAGTTTAACCATATGCTTCGCATCGACTAGATCTTCATTTAATAAGCTTTCAAAAAAATCGGCAAGTTGAATGACTTGTGGCTCTGTTGGTTTGTTGCGCGCCATGCCTAATGTATCTTGCACAATATTATCAATACGTCTAGCTTGTTTGCTAATCATACGACAGAGCATTTCTTGTTGATGACTATCACTTTCTTTAAATAATTCATTGGCCTGCACAATTGCCGCTAAAGGATTCCGAATTTCATGTGCAATACTTGCAGAGAGTTGACCGAGCGCGGCGAGTTTTAATTGTTGAACTTGTTGCGTGAGTTTTTGTGCATCTTTCAAGATAAGTAAAATTAATGATTGTTCAGGGACGATTAGGTGTTTAACACGGACATTAATTGTGTAAGGACTTTGTTGTGATTCAAAACTAAATTCCTCACCATCTTCTAACTCACTAAATTTAATTAACTCGAATAGGTCAGGTTGCCATTTGAGTAATGGTGTTTTTTCAGGAGAAATAGGGATATGAATCCCTAATAATGTATTAGCGGCTGGGTTACTCAGTACGATATGGTTACTGGTATCTAAAACCAAGTAGCCATCTTCGATTTGCTCCAAAATATAGCGGTTAATATTTTGGAGCTGATGAATTTCAATTGACTGATGAAAAGTGAGTGTTTCTAAAATCTTAAATCGTTGAACGGCAATACGACCAATTGCGTGTACTACAAAAAATAAGAAAGCAAGTAATGCGCTATTGCCTAAGTTATTTAAATTATTGTAATCGAAGAAATTGCCAAGGAAACGCTGGTAAACCACCATAATAACAGCAAAAAGCGTCACAATCAGTGAAAGATGAGCATTCAGGAGAATGGCTGAGGAGAAAATAATGATAACGTACAATAAGCTTAGTTGTAAGTTTGGACCACCTGCTGAAAATGTAATCAAACTTAAACAGATCACGTCTACAATAAAAATAAAAATAAGCTGTTTACTGATTTGTAACGGAACCAGCTTAAGTAAAAAAAGCTGGAAAATATTAAAGCTGATATAACAAATCAGAGTGTAAAAATATAAAAACGGATAATCATAATTGGTAGCGAGCTGCTCTGCGGTAAGTAAGTAAATAAGGATCAGACTGATTGAAATAATCAGTCGATATCCACTATACCAAATTCCGAGCCGATAAACGGTTTGGGACACTGATGACGCAATTTTTCCCAACATAAGCGATCACTTAATATGATTAAGGTTTAATGAGTCCATAACGAATGGCGAGATGGGTTAATTTTACATCGCTATCAATTGCTAGTTTCTCAAAAATTCGATAGCGATAAGTATTTACAGTTTTAACACTAACAAATAATTTGTCAGCGATTTCTTGAGCACTAATACAATTAACCACCATCATTGCGACTTGCATTTCACGCTCAGAAAGTGCGTCAAAAGGGGATTGTTGTGTGTCTGAAAGATAAGAACTCGCAAGCTGTTCGGCAATATCTGCACTGAAGTATTTACCACCTTGCATCACTTTATTGATTGCACGTACCATTTCTGAAATAGGCGCACCTTTTGTGATATAGCCTTTTGCCCCTGCTTTTAATAACAACGATGGGTAGGGTTCTTCCGCTAAACCACTAACAGCAATCACTTTAGTCTCAGGTGCTGTTTGTAAAAGACGACGTGTTGTTTCTACGCCACCAATTCCTGGCATATTGACATCTAATAGTACAACCTGAGGATGCTTCAATCGAACTAAAGCAATCGCTTCTTCTCCAGATTCAGCTTGTCCAATGACTTCTACATCTGGGTGGTCTTCCAGCATACGACAAATGCCTGTACGTACGAGTTCATGATCATCAACAACGAGAACAGTGATCAAGAAGACCTCCTTTTTTCAAGAAAAACGATTTTTTTGTTACATAAAGAAAAATGAGCTTGCAATCAAACGACAAAATTAGCAATCCTATTCTCCATGTTTAGAGAATAGTTGTACACAATTGTGTCTATAAAAGCTTTACCCGATTTGTTCAAATGTAAGGCATAATGTTAGTAAGCGCAAATGTGCAGCGTCCCGAGTTGAGTATTGTGTCGTGAAAAATTCTAAAAAATCTATCATGCATGCCTTGAGCATGTCTATTTTGTTGGCTCTTAGTTCAACAAGTTATGCTGAGCTGGTTGTAAATAACAATCCAGCATCTACAAGTGCGAATAGTTCTTCAGCTTCGTTAAATTGGTCTGCAAGTGATGCAAGCCAATTGATGGAAGATGATGATTCATTAGAGATCAGCCCGCAAGGTTCAACTTTGGTTACCACCACTTTACGAAGTGGTGGTTCTGCAAGTATTAGTTCATCTGCAACGCCACAAAAAAGCATACAGATTCGAGATACCTCTCATTTCAGTAGCCAACCCGCTGTAAATGCACGTGCAGCCTTAGTGATGGATGCTCAAACGGGCGAAGTACTGTTTAGTAAAAACAGTAATATGTCGGTACCGATCGCCTCAATTACCAAATTGATGACGGCTGTGATTACCGCAGATGCACGGCTGAATATGTCGGAAGAAATCACGCTACAGCAAATTGATTTTGCAGGTGCAGGTGGAAAGAATTCAAGTTCGACCTTGAAAGTAGGCGATACCATGAATCGTGCGGAACTTTTGTTATTCGCTTTGATGAAATCAGAAAATCCTGCTGCGGCAGCATTAGCGAGGACTTACCCAAGCGGGCGTTCAGCATTTATTGCTGCAATGAATGCCAAAGCAAAACAATTAGGAATGACGTCAACCCGTTATGCAGAATCAACAGGTTTAGATCCTCATAATGTTTCTTCCGCACGTGATCTTGGTATTTTGGTGAGTGCTGCTTCTCAGTATGGCTTAATTCGTCAGTTTTCCACTACGCCAACCTATGATTTTAATTTAGGTTATCGTGTGCTTAAGTCAAATAATACCAATGCTTTGGTACGTAATGGTGGTTGGAATATTAACCTATCTAAAACGGGATATATTGGTGAGGCTGGGCGTTGTGTAGTCATGCATGCAACCGTTAATTCACGTCCTGCTGTAGTCGTGCTATTGGGAGCTTCAACTTCTCAAGCACGTACCAATGATGCAACTAACCTATTAACTTGGCTGAGTACTTTACCGAAAAGAATTTAATTGCTTATGAACATAAAGCTCCTCATCTGAGGAGCTTTTTTTATATAACGTAACGACATTTTATGACGTAAAAAATGCTTTATGACTTCTATTTTGAGCAATTTTTGTTAGATTAGCATTTCACACATTAATAATTATTTTGATATCTAAAAGCTAAAATGGGGGGATAAAATGACGACTTATGTGATTCGTGAGAAATATTTTGGTTATAACGATGAAGTTTTTTATGCTTCGGGTAATAGAATTGCCAGTATTTTTGAGCAAAAAGAGCAAGCTGAAGCAACCTATAAACAACTTGAAATCAATGGAGCACGTGATTTTCCACTCTATGAAGTTGAATCATTATTTGATGCAGATGAAACATTATTAAAAAAATTGGATGATTTCGTTTTTTCTTGCTCAGGCGATCACATTTATCAAGACGGTGAGGTTTCTCGTGATACTTTACCTGAAAGTTTAAATGATGAAGATACTTTTGAGTTTATTCAACTTGCCAATATGCAAAAATTTCAACTGGTTCAGTTTGAACATGAGGCTAAATTTTATGCACTTTGGTCAGTCAAACAGCAGAAATGGGTGGAAGAGCACGATGAGTTTTTTGCCAGTTTAGCTTATGCAGATCAACCTGAACAGCTAAAAACGAATGTCAGAACCATTTTTGCAGATTACGATCATGGCGATATTGAGCTGAAAGGTTCATTTGAAGATTTATCGGAACAACCTGTGTTATTGCAAGCCTTAATAAAAAATAATAAAGCGTTAAAATATAATAATAAAAGTCAAACGTTAACCATTCTACAGGGCTGGGAGGAAGAGGGTTTATATGTGGTTAATCCTTTATTAAAACAGCCTTTATTTGAGATCAAAGAAATTGAGATTGAAGAAATCCAAAGAATAGAGAAAGATTTAGCTGCCCAATATAGTTACGATGATTACGAATAACTTTTCTTTCCACGGTTGCCAATAAAAAACCAGTTGCAAGCAACTGGTTTTATTTGTGGTAAGTAATATAAAATTTTATAATTTATCTTCATTAAATATATAAATCTGCGGATATTCTATACCAACGGAATCTTTTAATGTTGCTATACAACGATCTTGATCATTATAAATGAAATCAAAGCTGACTTTATTAAATGCGCCAACTTTTCCCCAAGATTTTCCTGAAATTTTTTCACATTTACTTTGTAATGCAGGGTCTAGTTTTTTGATGTCGAGATGATTGTTTAAATCTAATATGAATATATCTATTAATTGATTAAAAGCATTATCTGAAATTTTAATGAATTTTTCTTTGTTTATACTTTTCATTTCTGTGAAAGAACGATCTCTATATCTATAAAATTTCACTTTATTTTTGATCTCTGTTGTTAGTGTGAAATCTAAAAAAAAGTCGTTAGTTGAAGAAGATATAAATACAAATGGTATTATTTTCATATCAGTGTTTTGAGAGTCTATAATCTGTAAATGAATATTTTTTTCAGCAAATTGTTGTCTAATTTTTTCTTTAACATTTGATGAAAATTTTAATGTCTTTAGAAAATCAAGTTGATTATTGGTTTTATTGTTTGTTCTGCTTATATTGGAAAAAAATTCTGCAACAACCAGTGCATCTAAAGGACCTCCTATTACCACTCCCGAATTTGTTTGAAGTGGGGATTGTCCAATAAGAATTTGTGCATTTGGAATAGATTTATCAATTACTCTTCCATACCGAACCTTATTAACTTCTTCTGAGGATATAGAAATAGTATTTTGTGTAGTAAAGCTAGGATATTTTTTTAGAGGACCTGTACAACCCAATAATATGCTTGTTAATGATAATATGGTCAATATTTTTAACATTACTTTCTCATAATTTGAATTTATTAGTAAATATTATATTGAATTATTATTAAAGTAGAAAATGTTTTACTGATTATGAAATATTATATATTGGAATCAATCCACTCTACTAGGAGTGGATTGACTTTTTAATATTACATATTTGAAAGAATTGAATCTTTCACTTGAGCCATCGTTGCATCGATTGACAACATTACGGCATCAGCACATTGTTTGATTGCGGTATCAGGATCTTTTAAACCATTGCCCGTAACAGTACAAACGATTACCGAACCTTCAGCAATTTTACCTGCTTTGATGTCACGAATCGCACCGCCAATAGATGCTGCTGAAGCAGGTTCTACGAACACGCCCTCATACATAGAAAGTAAGCGTTGTGCTTCAAGAATTTCGCTATCTTGAAGTTCATCAAACCAACCTTTTGAATCGCGTACAACTGCTTTGGCATGATTCCAGCTTTGTGGGTTACCAATACGAATTGCCGTTGCGATAGTTTCTGGGCTTTCGACTGGAGCACCACGTAAGAATGGCGCTGCGCCAGAAGCTTGATAGCCTACCATCGTCGGTAAACCTTCTGGTTTAGGACCTGTGAATTGATCTGTTGCAGCATCATAGATAACTGATTCAAACTGATCCACAGGTTGATTTGCAACTGCTTCGGTATAACCCATCCAGTGAGCCGTGATATTACCTGCATTACCTACTGGTAAGCAGTGATAGTCAGGTGCACGGCCCAATGCTTCTACGATTTCATAAGCAATCGTTTTTTGGCCTTGCAAACGGTAAGGGTTGATCGAGTTTACAATTGTCACAGGCGCTTGATCTGCAACTTCTTTTACGAGGCGCATACCATCATCAAAGTTACCGCGGATTTGCATGGTGATCGCACCATACATCATCGCCTGAGCCATTTTACCCATTGCGATTTTGCCTTCAGGAATTAAAACAAAGGCTTTAATTCCTGCACGCGCTGCATATGCTGCTGCTGCTGCTGAAGTATTTCCAGTAGATGCACAGATAATCGCTTTTGAACCTTCTTCAACAGCTTTTGTTACAGCCATCGTCATACCGCGGTCTTTAAATGAACCTGTTGGGTTAAGACCTTCGTATTTCACATAGATTTCAACGTTTTTGCCAATAATACGTGGAATATTCTCAAGTTTAATAAGAGGAGTATTTCCTTCACCTAGAGAAATTGCACGTGTAGTTGCAGACACAGGTAAACGGTCACGATAACGATCTACAAGACCAGTATAACGATTGGCATTCGACATGATGGTGTTCCAATATGAGGTAGAGCTGGGAGAGGGAATACATTTTCCCTCAACCTGATTAACTATCGAGCGATTCTAAACGAATTCTTACGATTTCGCCACGAATAGCTGGTAATGCTTGAATTTGAGCAAGTGCTTCATCCATTTTTGATTCAACAATTGGATCTGTTAAAATCACGATTGGAATTAAATCTTTCAAGCGAGATTGCTGCATGATCGCATCAATGCTGATACCAGCACGGCTAAGGATGGTGGTTACATCAGCGAGTACGCCCGTTTGGTCTTCAGCATTTAAACGGATGTAGTATCCAGTCGTCATTTCTTCACGACTCAGGATAGGCATGTTCGTTAGTGCTTCAAATGCCAATTGTGGAATCGTTCCTGCACCATCTTCGGTATAAGAAATATCACGTACGATATCAATCACATCAGCAACAACTGCAGAAGCCGTTGGACCAGCACCAGCACCAGCACCATAGTAAAGCGTTGGGCCTACGGCATGTGCTTGTACCAATACCGCATTTTTAACACCGTTCACATTCGCAATCAGTTGTTCTGCTGGAATCAGTGTAGGATGAACACGTAACTCAATACCATTACTTGCACGACGTGCAATACCCAAATGTTTGATACGGAAGCCAAGCTCTTCAGCATATTTCACATCTTGTGCTGTAATTTTGCTAATACCTTCTGTGTAGACCTTATCAAACTGTAATGGGATACCAAAAGCACATGACGCCAAGATAGTGAGTTTGTGCGCAGCATCAATCCCTTCTACATCAAAAGTTGGATCTGCTTCAGCATAACCGAGTTCTTGAGCTTCTTTGAGGACATCATCAAATGCACGACCTTTTTCGCGCATTTCAGTCAGAATGAAGTTACCTGTACCATTAATGATACCTGCAAGCCATTGAATATGGTTTGCAGCTAGACCTTCACGAATGACTTTAATAATTGGAATACCACCAGCAACAGCTGCTTCATAAGCGATTTGAACAGCATTATCTTCAGCTGCTTTAAACAACTCATTACCATGTTCTGCAAGTAATGCTTTATTGGCAGTGACAACTTGCTTGCCATGTTTGATGGCTTCCATGATAACTTCATAGGCAGGATGAATACCGCCCATCACTTCGACTACGACATCAACATCAGGTTGACGTACGATGTCCATGAGATCATCACTTTGTTTGATCCCTTCGAGTTGTAAATCTGGACGTGGACGGCGTGTGCCTACATGTGTAATTTGAATTTCGCGACCGGTACGGCGTTTAATTTCAGCAGCATTTTCTTGTAATAATTTAAGGGCTCCACCACCTACAGTACCAAGACCGAGTATCGCCAGACGAACTGGTTTCACGTCACACTCCATTTTATTCAATCATTTTAATGAAGCTTGATCATAGCTAAAAAAGTGCGCAGACACTAGGGCTAAGATCATCTTTAATCTGTCGCCCGAGTCGTGGTGAGACGGTGTGGAGAATGTTTTATTTTTCTAGACGTTTAATGATTTCATCTGGAGTCATGTACCCACCTAAATACACACCTTCAACATTATAAATTGCAGGTGTACCATTCACGCCCATATTTAAGCCTAATTGATATTGATCACGAACTGGGTTTTTACATTCTGCTGATGCAACTGGTAAACCTTGCGCAGCTTGATCGAATGCAGCTTTACGATCTTGACTACACCAAATCGCTTGCATGGTTGGCATAAACTGCTCTCCGCGTGGCCATGCGATGTAACGGACTTCAATGCCTTTCGCATTAATTTCGGCAAGATGTTCATGTAGTTTGTGACAATAAGGGCAGCTTGAATCAGTGAATACATAAATGACGTGTTTCGCTTTACCCCCTTGTGCTGGGTAAACGATAAGGTCTTCTGTTTTGAGTGCTGCTAAGTGCTTTTTATTTTCAGTCGCTTGTAAAGCTTCACTCACATTTTTTAATTGTTTTTCACCAAGGCGAATAACATCGCCCTGAATGATATATTGTCCATCACTGGTCGCATAAACCGATCCCATACCTTCTAGGCTCACCCAAAATAAATTTGGAACCTCAGTTTTTTTAATGGTAAGAATTTTGGCATTAATATTGGCTGTTTTAAAATTTTTTTCTAAAGTAGAAACCAGACGTTGTTGCGCATTACGTTCATTTAACGTTGATGCTTCACCAGTAGCTGGCGCACTCGCTGTCAGAGCATCAGGCTTTTGTGCTGAATTTTCTTTTGAACAAGCACTGATCAAGAGTGTTGAAGTTAATGCACATGCAATAAACAACTGAGACCGAGTAAACAACATAAACAACCTTTCATACTGTATTTATAAGCTTCCCCAAGCATACCAAAAATTTAAATTGACTTCGTTAAATCTTGCTGATGCTGTGTGAATGAAATCATATTGATAGATAAAAGGTGGTTTTATCCTCTTGGATGGTATTTGTTATGTAGTTCTTGCATTCGATGCTGAGCAACATGCGTGTAAATTTGAGTAGTTGATAAATCACTATGGCCAAGTAACATTTGCACAACACGTAAATCAGCACCATGATTGAGTAAATGTGTTGCAAACGCGTGTCGTAATGTATGTGGGGATAGTTCAGCGATAATATTCGCTTGTAGTGCATAACGTTTAATCGCATACCAAAAATTTTGCCGACTCATGATGCCACCATGTTGTGTTAAAAATAAATAATCCGTACTACTTTTATAGAGTTGCGGGCGTGATTCAGCGAGATATTTTTCGATCCATTCACAAGCATGTTGTCCGAGCGGAACGAGGCGTTCTTTATTGCCTTTACCTGTAATACGAAGAAAGCCCTGTTTTAGATTAATCAATTCCAAACGTAAATTAAGTAGTTCTGATACACGTAAGCCACAGGCATATAACACTTCGAACATTGCTCGGTCACGGAGACCCAACGCCGTATTGACATCGGGTGCATTGATTAATGCTTCTACATCTTTTTCTGATAAATCTTTGGGTAAAGCACGTCCAATTTTAGGAGAACGATGGTTTGCAACGGGATTATCATCTCTGAGTTTCTGCTCTCTCAGAAATTTATAAAATTGACGTAAAGCAGACAGGCAGCGTGCAATGGAGCGTGGGCTTTTGCCTGCTTTAGTGAGTGCAATTAATACATCAGCAATATCATCACTCGACCATTGCGTTAATGTCACATTTGGATGTAACTCAGCACATTGAATAAGATCTGATAGATAGGCATTGCGTGTATGTGGACTGACGGTTTGTGCAACTAAATAATCACGAAATCCTTGTAGAAAACTGAGATCTTTAGGAATCGTAACAGGAGTAGGAATACGGGGTTTTTTATTTAGCATCATCAGCAGAATCCTTCATTCAATGGCACTGTAAAAGAAAAATGAATTGTTGTCGATCTGTCACAAAAGCAAATGCCATTGATATTGTTTTTGGTAATTATTCTCATTTGCCTGTATACTCTAGGAGAAAAGAGTTTAGGGTTAGAAGCGGTGCGATTGTCAGCATTAAAAGTCAAGCAAACGGCGATGATCACAAAAGTGAATCGCTTAGTAGATGATACCGAACAGCCAGATCTTGTGGCTATTCGACTAGAGAGTTTGGGTTTTGTGCCCGGTACACAAGTGCAAGTGATTACCAAAGGTATTTTTGGTGGCGATCCGATTCTAATCCAAATTGGTTTTACTCGTTTTGCATTACGTAAAACGGAAGCCGATAAAATTGAAATCCAATTTGAAGGAGCACCTGCATGAGTGATGCGTTACGTGTTGCCCTTGTGGGAAATCCAAACTGCGGTAAGACTTCTTTATTCAATCACTTAACTGGAACACGCCAGAAAGTTGCCAATTATGCAGGGGTCACAGTAGAGCGTAAGGTTGGACATTTTCAGTTGCCTTCTGGTCGAAATGTTCGAGTACTTGATTTGCCTGGAACATATAGTTTGCAAGCAACAAGCCCTGATGAAGAAATCACGCGTGATGTGTGTGAAGGTAAAATTGCTGAAGAAGGGCAGCAAGATGCATTTTTATGTGTTGTTGATGCGACTAATTTAAAGCTTCATCTCGGATTAGTGCTAGAAATTATTGAGTTAGGTCGTCCGATCCTTGTTGTGTTAAACATGATGGATGAAGCACGTCGCCGTGGAATTCAAATCAATACTCAAAAATTATCAGAGCGATTGGGCGTTCCCGTGGTTGAGACAGTCGCTGTGCGTAACTCAGGTATTGAGAACTTACTGCACGCATTAGATCAACAAAAATATACAGTGCCGCATACCGAACTCAGTGGTTTAACGGGTGAGCATCATCAAAAGATCCAAATTATTTTTAAAGATGTGGTGAATTTTGTTGATCAAGAAGATAAGCGAACCGATTTTCTCGACAAAATATTTTTGCATCCTGTGTTGGGTTTGTTAAGCCTCGCTGTGATGATGTTTATTGTGTTCCAAGCTGTATTTGCTTGGGCAGCTCCATTTATGGATGGGATTGAAGGTCTTTTTGGATGGTTAGGTACGACACTTGGTGCCTATATCTCGCAGCCTTTGCTCCATAGTTTAGTTGTTGATGGAATTATTGCTGGGGCGGGGGGCGTTATTGTGTTCTTGCCTCAAATTCTGATTTTATTCTTTTTTATTTTGGTTTTAGAAGAATCTGGCTATCTGCCGCGTGCCGCATTTTTGTTAGATAAATTGATGTTTAAAGCAGGCTTGAGTGGTCGTGCTTTTATTCCTTTATTATCAAGCTTTGCTTGTGCAGTACCAGGCATTATGGCAACCCGTAGTATTAGTGATCCACGTGATCGCTTTACCACGATTATGGTTGCACCATTGATGACTTGTTCAGCACGACTACCTGTCTATGCCTTATTGATTGCAGCATTTATTCCAAATCAAATGGTATGGGGAATTTTCAACCTACAAGGCTTGGTGTTATTTGGCTTATATATGTCGGGTATTGTTAGTGCTTTGTGTGTTTCGATTGTGATGAAATTTCTACAAAAAGATAAATCACAACATGCATTATTACTCGAGTTACCAAGTTATCGTATTCCTGATTTAAAAAGTGTCGGGATTGGATTATTAGACCGTGCCAAAATCTTTTTAAAACGTGTGGGTGGAATTATTTTCGCTCTTTCGATTTTACTTTGGTTCCTATGTACTTTCCCGCAAGCACCAGATGGTGCGACACAGCCTGCAATTGATTATAGCTTTGCAGGGATGTTGGGGCACTTGATACAACCAATTTTTGCTCCGATAGGATTTAATTGGCAGATTTGTATCGCATTAATCCCTGCGATGGCAGCGCGTGAAGTGGTTGTTGCAGCATTAGGGACGGTTTATGCCTTATCAGGGGCGAATGATGATGCTGTGGCACAAGGTTTATCTCATCTGATTAGTATGGATGGCACGGGTTGGTCATTGGCTACAGGTTTATCGCTATTGGTTTGGTTTATTTATGCTCCGCATTGTTTGGCAACTTTGGCAACCGTTCGTCGTGAAACAGGTTCATGGAAATATGTTGCAATTATGGCAACGTATTTGTTCGGCTTAGCTTATCTAATGTCTTTTTTCACCTACCAAATTGCATCACGCATTTGGGGCTAAAAGGAGTCGCTTATGTTTGAGTATTTGATTGTTGCCGTATTAGTGTTATGGAGCACTTTTGTCGTTTTTAAGAAAGTATTCCCTAAAACCGCAAGTTCCTTGTCGCTTATTTTGTCAAATATATGTCAGCGATTTGGTTGGCAGAGTTTGGCCATGTGGTTAAAACCAAAAGCTGTTATCGGATGTGCTGGTGGTTGTGGTTGCTCGACTGACACGAATGAACCACAAAATAAAGAAGCGATTCAAACAGTAAAATGGCGTTGAATCTCTAAAAGCTCACATTAGATTGTGGGCTTTATTTTTTGATACTCGTGATTGTGAGTTCTTTGAAAATATGTCTCTCTTTAAATACGGGTGTTTTTCTTATTTTAGATCATTCAAAAAGAACCTGTAGCATGAATATGCTGGATTAAATAAATATTTAAAATCAGTCAACTTCTCGCCCATCTTTGAAACATCCGATTGCTAAATTACATTCATTTTTAAGTAAAAATGATTTATATCTTGAATCAATAAGCCGAAAAAATAACAGTAAATTTTATCTGCTTAACACTTACGCACTGACACAAAAAATATCGAATAAAATGAAAACTGAAAAAGCATTTAAAACAGTAAAGTGCTAACATTTTTGCCATTCTGTAATCTGCAAAAAATGGGGCAAAAATGTTAATACAACGTGGTGGATTAAAAGTTGTAGCTGGCTTAGGGATTTCGGGAGTGTCAGCAGTCAACTTCCTACATGAGCAAGGCTACCAAGTTGCAGTAACGGATTCTCGGGAAACACCGCCAGGGCATGATCAAATTCCTACTGGTGTTCGTACCAGTTTTGGAAAGTTGGATACAGAACTTTTATTACAAGCAGAAGAAATTATTCTTAGTCCAGGACTTGCCCCTCAATTGCCAGAAATTCAACAAGCAATTGAACAAGGTATTCCTGTTGTTGGTGATATTCAAATACTATGTCGTGCTACTGAAGTCCCAATAGTTGCAATTACAGGCTCAAATGCAAAAAGCACAGTAACGACGCTGATTGGATTAATGGCACAAGAAGCTGGTCGAAAAGTCGCTGTGGGGGGGAATTTAGGACGTCCCGCACTAGATTTGCTCAAAGATAAGCCAGAGTTAATTGTTTTAGAGTTATCTAGTTTTCAGTTAGAAACAACCTCGAATTTAAATGCAGAAGTCGCAGTTGTTTTGAATATGAGTGAAGATCATTTAGATCGTCATGGTGATATGCTTGGTTATCACAAGGCCAAACATCGAATCTTCCAAGGCGTGAAAAAAGTGGTCTATAACCGCGATGATAATTTAAGTCGTCCGCTTGTACCTGATGTTACACCGATGCAAAGTTTTGGTCTGAATGCACCTGATTTAAATCAATATGGTGTGCTTCGTGATGCTGATGGCACGATGTGGTTAGCACGTGGTAGAGCGCGTTTGATGAAAACCTCAGATATGTATATTCAAGGTATGCACAATGTTGCTAATGCACTCGCATGTTTGGCGTTGGGTGAGGCGATTGGTTTAGATACAGCATCCATGTTGGAAACACTCAAGCACTTTAAAGGTTTAGAGCATCGCTGTGAATATGTGAAAACAGTTTCTGGGGTGCGTTACTATAATGATTCTAAAGGAACCAATGTAGGTGCAACCCTTGCTGCAATTGATGGTTTAGGTGCTGCTATTGAAGTGAAACATGGCAAACTAGCCTTGATTTTAGGGGGGCAAGGTAAAGGGCAGGATTTCAAACCATTACGAGATGCGATTCAAAAATATGTAAAATCAGCGATTCTGATTGGTGAAGATGCGGCTGTGATTGAACAAGCTATTCAAGGTACCACCGTAATTCAACACGCAACGAGTTTATCGGAAGCTGTAGCACTCGCACAGAAATATACTCAAGTTGAAGATGTCGTTTTACTATCACCAGCTTGTGCAAGCTTTGATATGTTTAAAAGCTATAATGATCGTGGACATCAATTCGTGGCATGTGTAAATGCCCTGAATGAAAATAAAAATTAGGAACTGATCTATGGCTGATTTAGCCCCAAATACGGTACAAAAGATTTCACAATTATTGAATCGTTTACCTAAACTCCCTGCCGAAATGACAGCGCGTAATGTGCTCATTTTTTGTGTAATTTGTTTGCTGTGTTTCGGTTCGGTCATGGTGGCGTCTGCATCAATGCCATATGCTGAATATATTCATGAGAATCCATTTTATTTCTTAATTCGTCATGGAATTTCGATTGTTGTTGCTGCCGTAGTGGCATTCTTAACCTATAGAGTTTCCTTGAATTTATGGTTTAAAAATGCTTTTCCATTATGGCTTGTGACGATGGTACTGCTATTGGCAGTGTTGGTCGTTGGTTCTGAAGTAAACGGTTCACATCGTTGGATTAAGCTTGGTGGTTTTACCCTACAACCGACGGAAATTGCGAAAATCGTAATGGCAATTTTTACCGCTGACTATGTTGTTCGCCGCGCTAAAGAAGTTCGAACGCATTGGAAAGGCTTATTGCGACTGAGTGGTGTCATGGCTTTGACAGTTGGATTTATTGTGGCAGAGCCCGATCTCGGTGCAACGGTTGTTATTGTCCTCATGATGGTTGGCGTGTTTTTCTTGGCAGGTGCACCAGCAACTCAATTTTTAATTATGCTTGGGGCAATTCTGGCAGGGATTACTGCCCTTATTTTATTTGAACCATTCCGTTTCCAGCGTTTAATTTCCTTTACGAATCCTTGGGCTGACCCATTAGGTGTCGGTTATCAGTTATCAAATGCGTTGATGGCATTTGGACGTGGAGAATGGATTGGAACAGGTTTAGGACACAGCGTACAAAAGCTTTCCTATCTTCCAGAGGCGCATACAGACTTTATGTTAGCGGTTCTTGGCGAAGAATTTGGCTTTGTTGGCGTCACCTTGGTGATGGTATTGTCCTTTACTATGTTGGCGTGCTGTATTCGAATAGGACATCGTGCTCTGCAACATAACTATTTACGCGCAGGCTATTTAGCATATGGCATTAGCATTATTTTTCTTATGCAAATTTTGGTAAATGCTGGCATGAATATGGGCTTAATGCCGACTAAAGGTTTGACTTTGCCATTCATTAGTTATGGCGGTACATCTTTAATGATGTGCGCTGCGATGATTAGTTTAATTCTGAAAATTGATGCTTCAACTCAAGAATTAAACCCTGTAAAAGAAGAGTCGAATTTCTAGGCTATTTAAACAATAAAAAGGCTCTGTCATTATGCAGGGCTTTTTTATTACTTATAAGAAAACACCATTAAGATGAATGCCTTTTGGGATTCGATTTATATCCCATTGTTGTACGGCTTGTTGAAGCATGATTCGTGGCTGATCAAGTTCTATAGCAGATTGACCTAAAGCTAAAATGGCCTGCTGTAAGAGCTCAGGTGCCTGATTGATATCTAGCGCTTGAGCCAAATTTTGTTTAGATAATTTTTGCCTTTGATCATTCATGGCAAGGGGGAGGTGCATATAGTTGAGAGATGGGTAATTCAGTAAAGAGCCTAACCAAATTTGTCTGACGGTATTGTCTAAAAGGTCTGCGCCACGCACCACATGCGTAATACCTTGTAAATAGTCATCTACCACGACAGCGAGTTGATAACTAATAATGCCATCACGGCGTTTTAAAACAAAATCACCCAAGTCATATTTAAGATTAGAGCATAACTGACCCTGTAAGCGATCTTGAAAACAAATCTGTTGATCCGTGACTTTTAAACGAATGGCTTGATCAGCAAACTCTAAATTTAAATCGCGACAGGTTCCTGCATAGATATGATTTGAACCCAGTATTTTTCGTGTGCATTGGCAGGCATAAATCGCATCGGATTGCTTGAGTTGCTCAAGTACCTGTTCATAGATATCGAAACGATCTTTTTGGAAAATAATCTCAGCATCTGGTTCAAATTGAAAGGCATCAATGCAAGAGAGGATATGTGTTTCGCTATTCGGAAAAATACGAGGAATATCGGTATCTTCGATGCGAACTAGCCATTTCCCTTGATTGGCCTTGGCATCGCAATAACTGGCAACTGCGGTAATCAAAGAACCAAAATGCAATGGGCCGGTTGGCGATGGCGCAAACCGACCCACATATGAGCAGCGATTAAGCAAAGCACCGCTTTGCCGCTGCGCAAGAGCGAAGCTATGCTTCGCTGCATGGTTTAACACAGCTGTCAAAATTAACCGTTATTTTGCTTTTCTTTGATTTCAGCCAAAGTTTTGCAATCAATACACAAGGTCGCCGTAGGGCGAGCTTCTAAACGACGTAAACCAATTTCAATACCACAGGTTTCACAGAAACCGTAGTCTTCATTTTGAATTGCTTCAATAGATTGTTCGATTTTACGAATGAGTTTACGCTCACGATCACGTGTACGTAATTCAATCGCAAATTCTTCTTCTTGCGTTGCTCGGTCGTTGACGTCAGGAAGAGCAGTTGACTCATCTTGCATTGTGTTCAATGTACGATCAACTTCAGACATTAACTCAGCTTTCCATGCATTTAAAATTTGGCGGAAATGCTCAAGCTGTCCTTCAGACATATATTCTTCATTTTTCTTCGGCTGATAAGGTGCAATTCCAAATAAGCTTGCAGTTGTACCACCTTCTGAAGCTTTTGGTTTGGTTTTACGTACGCGTTTCACAGCCGATTTTTGATCGTCGATCACTTCTGTCTGTTCGTCCAAGACTTGATTTTGGTTGTCATTCGCCATATAGGGCATTCCTCATCTTACACGTACTATCTATACGCAAAAAATATGGTGATATGCAAGTGTTTTTATAGAAACCTAAGATGGTTTTTTCCATCAAGGGTCGACATCATATAGAGTTTTTCAAAAAGATGGTAGTCATTCCCGTCCAGATTTTGTGAGAAAACGATAATGTAATTTGTAATCAAAAGTTTAGTCATATCCCAAGACTTCAGAGCTATTCATTCGCTGTGAAGTTGATAAACGATAGACCTGAGTTTCGATTTCTCCATTTGCTTTAAGCTTAATAAAGCGGTAACCCGGATGTTCTTCATCAAGTGCAAACTTATCACTTTTAGGTTTAAACTGTATGCAGGTTGATGGCGTTGATAAAAATTGAATACCTTGCCATGTGTTAATAGAATCTTGGTGGACATGACCACAGATGATGGCTTTGATATTTGAAAAAGGTCGAATCGTTTCGAGCAAATCAGATGAGTTCTTTAGTTTATGTTGATCAATCCAAGCAGATTCCATCGCAAAAGGATGGTGATGGCAGGCAATCATAATATGGCGATCATGATGTTTTTTTAATAATTCTGTTAATTGTTCAAGGCCAGCCTCTGCAATTTTGCCATCAATTCTTGTTGGCTGTGAGCTATTAAGTAAAATAAGGCACCAATCGCCAATTTCTACGACAGTAGGTTGATGTGGATCTGCTCCATGAAAAGGGAAGTAAGATACATCATCATGATTGCCGGGCGTCTGAAAAAAGGGAATACCTACACTCTGCATATGCTTAAGATAGCGATCATAAGTCACAGTTGTTGGGTTTTGTGCTAAATCTCCAGTATGCACAATCATATCTATCTGCGGATGTTGTTGGCGCATCAAGTCAATTACTGCATGAAAGCTTTGTTCAGGATGCATCCCGACAAACTCTAAATGCGGATACTCCAATAGATGAGTATCAGTAATTTGTATGATCACAAAATCTTTTTGTGATAATTTTGAGACTTGGAAAGTCACCGTCTTACCCCTTTCAGATTTATTGTCGTTGTATATGTTGACTAAGCCATTGTAATGCCATGATGACAGGGGCATTCTTCAAGCGATTATTTTTGAATAACATCGTGATTTCAGCGTAATCAAATAGATGGAGTTGAATATCTTCTCCTTCATCTGGAACGCCAAAGATGCCTCCATTGCTTGGTAAATCAACTTCTGCAGCATATAAATGAAAAAACTCAGCGCATGCACCAGCAGAAGGATAAAAACTGAATAAATGCTGCAATTCATTAATTTCGCAGCCTGATTCTTCTAGACTTTCACGACGAATACAGGTTTCTGGGGATTCATTTCCATCCAGTACACCAGCAATGATCTCAAGTTGCCATGCTGACTCGGAGTCATTTAATGCACCAACACGAAATTGTTCAATAAGTGCGAAACGTTGTTGCTGATTGTTATAAAGTAAAACGCCAGCAGCTTTTGGACGATGTATAAGTTCACGCTGAATAATTGGTGAATATTCAGATCGATGAAATAGTCGGTGCGTAAGATTCACTTTCTCAACTTGAATGAATCCTCGGAATAAAAACTCTCGAGATTCTATCGTAACGTCGGATGCTGAATAGCTGGCGTGGTCAAGAATATTCATCTTCAATCAGGATGAGATTGTACATATCTCATCCTAACCGAGAATGATTCGTGGGCAAATCTTTTTTTAGTCGATTTACAGTTTGTGGTACAATTTTTGACCATGTTCCTGATAAGCGGTTTTCATTGCATTGAGACCTGCTTCAACATCTGTTTCAGCATCATTTGATTGCTTGGCATTGTGCTGATTTTGGGCATAATCTCGCACATTCTGCGTGATTTTCATCGAGCAAAATTTTGGTCCACACATAGAACAGAAATGTGCAGATTTGTGTGCTTCTTTGGGTAAAGTCTCATCGTGCATGCTACGTGCTGTATCAGGGTCTAAGCTGAGGTTGAACTGGTCATCCCATCGGAATTCGAAACGTGCTTTCGACAATGCATTATCACGAACTTGAGCACCCGGATGACCTTTGGCTAAGTCTGCTGCATGTGCTGCAATTTTATAAGTGATAATACCATCTTTAACATCTTTCTTATTTGGTAAACCTAAGTGCTCTTTCGGTGTGACATAACAGAGCATTGCTGTGCCATACCATCCAATCATTGCAGCACCAATTGCAGAAGTAATATGATCATAACCCGGTGCGATATCGGTGGTGAGTGGGCCAAGTGTGTAGAAAGGTGCTTCTTTACATACTTCAAGTTGTAGATCCATATTTTCTTTAATCATATGCATAGGCACATGACCCGGACCTTCAATCATCACTTGTACATCATGTTCCCAAGCGCGATGTGTGAGTTCACCTAATGTTTTAAGCTCGCTAAATTGAGCCTCATCATTTGCATCCTGAATACAGCCCGGACGTAAACCATCACCTAAGCTAAATGAAACGTCATAGGCTTTCATGATTTCACAGATTTCATCGAAATGCGTATACAAGAAGTTTTCTTGATGATGAGCAAGACACCATTGCGCCATAATTGAACCGCCACGAGACACAATACCTGTGAGACGATTTGCTGTCATAGGCACATAGCGTAATAACACACCTGCATGAATGGTGAAATAATCTACACCTTGTTCAGCTTGCTCAATCAAAGTGTCTTTAAAGATTTCCCAAGTGAGATCTTCCGCGACACCATCTACTTTTTCTAAAGCTTGATAAATTGGAACAGTACCAATTGGTACAGGAGAGTTACGGATAATCCATTCTCTGGTTTCATGAATATTCTTACCCGTCGATAAGTCCATGATAGTGTCCGCGCCCCAACGCGTTGCCCATGTCATTTTAGCAACTTCTTCATCAATCGATGAACCTAGAGCGGAGTTCCCAATATTGGCATTAATTTTTACTAAAAAGTTGCGACCAATGATCATTGGTTCAATTTCAGGATGATTAATGTTGGCAGGAATAATCGCACGACCTGCGGCAACTTCTTGACGCACGAATTCAGGTGTAATTTCTCTTAAATTCTGAGCACCAAAGTTTTGTCCTGCATGCTGACGCATGTCTACGCCTTCACCTTGGCGTTGATTTTCACGAATTGCAATATATTCCATTTCAGGCGTAATAATGCCCTGTTTGGCATAATGCATTTGCGTAACATTTTTACCAGCCTTAGCTCGACGAGGGTTTTGAATATGAGCAAAACGAATGTCAGCAGTACGAATATCTTTTAAGCGAGCCTGACCAAAATCAGAACTTAAACTTGAGAGTACATCGGTATCATCACGTTCTTCAATCCAAGTTTGGCGGACAGAAGGTAAACCTTGATTTAAATCAATTTGTACATCAGGATCTGTATAAACACCTGATGTGTCATAAACCATTACAGGTGGGTTGTATTCACCCCCTAGACCTGTCGGTGTTTCTGTCAAACTAATTTCGCGAAATGGAACTTGGATATCTGGGCGAGAACCTTCAACATAAACCTTGCGTGAAGCAGGTAAAATACGGGTTAAATCTTTAGCATCTTGCTCATGTTGAGCAGAAATATCAGCAGAGGGAAGATTCGTTAACTGGTTCATGGCATGATCCTTATGTATTACATTAACGAATCAAGCACGAGCAAAAACGATAGCGAATTTATCTCTTTGATAAATAAAGGCGAGGCTTTTGTTGGGCTTGATTCCTACGCAGGTGTTAACCTGATCAGGTTCAACGGTACTCATCTTTAAATCTTGTGATTAAGATAATCTCAGCAGTTAATTAACTGCGCTCCGTCAAGCTAGGTATTTAGACTAACAGATTTTTAGATTTTTGTTTTATCAATTCACACCAATCGACTTTTGACTCAGCTGTGTTATTGTCATAAAAGTTTCATCATTGCTGTGTTTTAATCACCAATCATTTTTCCATGTGTCTAGTGGAGGCATACTGTGAGTCCAAGTAATCCTGTGTTAAGTCACCATATTTCTTCACAATTTAATGAAGACTTACAAGATGTACATACCAAATTTATGACGATGGGTGGCTTAGTAGAGCAGCAGGTTGCAAATGCAATTCATGCTTTATTAGACACAGATGAAAATTTGGCGATTGATGTTCAATTTAAAGATAATGTTGTTAATCAATATGAGCGTGATATTGATGAAGGTTTAACCTTGATTCTTGCTCGCCGTCATCCTGCTGCAATTGATTTGCGTATGGTAATTGCGATGAGTAAAGCAAATACAGATTTAGAGCGGATTGGTGACGAAGCTTCAAAAATTGCTCGTATTGCGCAAAATTTATGTGAAGAAGGTGAGTCTCCACGCGGTTATATGGAAACACGCCATATTGGTAACCAAGTGCGTGTTATGATTCATGATGCTTTGGATGCTTTTGCGCGTTTAGATGTTGATCAGGCTTTAAAAGTGGTGATGGCAGACGTGGATATTGATCGTGAATATCAGTCTGCAACACGAACCTTGATGACCTACATGATTGAAGACCCACGTCATATTGCTCGTGTGATTAATGTGATGTGGGTATTGCGTTCGCTTGAGCGAATTGGCGATCATGCACGTAATATTTCAGAGCAAGTTATTTATATGGCAAAAGGTATGGATGTACGTCATACCAGTATTGAAGAAATCGAACAAAAAGTGAATCAAAAATAATCACCAAATAAAGATTCAAAGCTGCTACATAATGAGCAGCTTTTTTATCGCCATACGTTGCATAAAGTCATCGGAAATGAGGTAATCATTAGGTAAATTTCAAGAGTAGTCATCCAATAATTTCTCAAAATCCTAAGGTATTTTTTATTTTGGGGTTAGCGTAGTTTGAACAACGTTGCTGGGGGCAATTTATTGTCCTAATATAATCGCGAATATAAATTTATATCATACAAATAAAAAAATCCCAGACTTCGGGGGAAAGTCTGGGAGAGAAATATCATGTGTTGCTTGAGATATCTAACTATCTCTTTGTGTTTCTGTTATTCAATATAAGCGGAGAGCGTTGATCTGTCATGTAGACAACTGTGTATACTCTGTAACCCTTTATTACTTATGTAAATGTCACGTAAAAAGAGAGCTATATTCAGCTCTCTTTTATTCAGTGGTGTTAGCTGAAATGATTTACTTTTGTTCCGTCCAACCTTCTGCTTTTTCAACACTTTCGTCATTGTTGAAGAACTTCTCCCGTTGCTCTTCAAGAAACTTCTTCGCATCGGGTTCGAATACATTGAGTCGTTTTTCATTAATGAGTGTGGTTTGGTGTTTTAACCATTCTTGCCAAGCCTGTTTTGAAACCGTCTCAAAGAATTCTTGACCTTTTGCACCTGGGAATGGTGCAAAGTCTAAACCGTCAAGCTCTTGTTTATATTTGCGGCAAAATACTTGTCTAGTCATGATTTATCCTTAAGCGTACAACTGTTCTAGGCGAGTGTGTGCACGAGTAATAGCTGCTTCAACTTGTTTTGGTGATGTCCCGCCGATATGATCACGCGCATTCACAGAAGCTTCTAAAGTTAAGGCTTTATCAAATACATCTGCTTCGATCAAATCAGAGAATTGTTGAAGCTGTTCCAGTGTCAATTCAGATAAATCTTTTTCTTCAGCGACACCAAGCGCAACTGCTTTACCTACAATTTCGTGTGCATCACGGAAAGCAACACCTTTCTTCACAAGGTAATCAGCAAGGTCAGTTGCTGTAGAGAAACCACGAAGCGCTGCTTCACGCATAATTTCAATGTTTGGAACGAGTGCAGGCACCATGTCTGCAAAAGCCATTAAGCAACCACGTACGGTATCAATCGCATCAAACAAAGGTTCTTTATCTTCTTGGTTGTCTTTGTTATATGCCAATGGTTGACCTTTCATTAAAGTCAATAAGCTGATTAAATCACCAAACACGCGACCTGATTTACCACGCACAAGTTCAGGTACATCTGGATTTTTCTTCTGAGGCATAATTGAAGAGCCTGTGCAGAAACGATCTGGGATGTTCACGAATTTAAATTGTGCTGAAGTCCATAAAATCAGTTCTTCAGACATACGTGATAAATGCATCATGATCAATGATGCGGCAGCGTTAAATTCAATCGCAAAGTCACGATCGGAAACAGCATCAAGCGAATTTTCAGAAACTGCTTCAAAACCCAATAATTCTGCTGTATATGCGCGATCAATTGGGTAGGTTGTTCCTGCTAAGGCTGCTGAACCGAGTGGCATGCGATTAACTCGTTTGCGGCAATCTTGAAGGCGTTCAGTATCGCGAACTAACATCTCAAACCAAGCCAACAGGTGATGACCAAAAGTCACGGGTTGAGCTGTTTGTAAATGAGTAAAACCAGGCATGATAGTGTTGGTATTTTTACTTGCCAGACTGAGTAGGCCTTTTTGTAAGCGTAGTAATAGACCTAAAATGTCATCAATTTCATCGCGCAAATATAAACGGATGTCAGTTGCAACTTGGTCATTACGGCTACGACCAGTATGTAATTTTTTACCTGTAATGCCGATACGTTGAGTCAAGCGAGACTCAATGTTCATGTGTACATCTTCTAAATCAATACGCCATTCGAAATTACCCGCTTCGATTTCGGCTTTGATTGTATTCAAACCTTGGATAATATCATCACGTTCAGCTTCAGTCAGTACACCAACTTTAGCAAGCATGGTTGCATGTGCAATCGAACCTGCAATATCTTGTTTATAAAAACGTTGGTCAAATTGAACAGATGCGGTAAATTCTGCAACAAATGCATCTGTTGCTTCAGAGAAGCGACCGCCCCACATTCCAGAGGTTTGATTAGGGCTTGCTGAAGAAGAGGATTGAGAAGATGTGGTCATGGCGGCTCAGTAAAATAAAAAAGAGTATAGCAAATCCAAACGTAGTTGCTGAAATTCGACGCAAGAAGTTATCGAAAACACGTCAAATGAGTCCAGCAGGGTCCTATTTTTTTACGAAAATAAGGCAATCGCAACACTTATTGGAATTAATTGTAGCAAGTAATGTTTTGGCAATGGTACTTGCACTTGCAGAAGCTCGTTCTTGGCAAGCAGTGGAAAGTATCCGAGTTTTTCAATACATGCTTTTTATTAACTGGATAATTTTATCGTTTTCTGCTTTTGTTGACTATTTTCAAGAGTTTTTTGCCAAATTTAGTCAGAAAATGGCGTTAATTTTAGGTTTTATTTTTCTTCAACTTATTGTTTTACTTACCACTTGTGTCATTAATATAATTCAATACTGGGGTTCATCAACCAATGAGTTTTCTGAAGATATCTTATTTCAAGGTGTAAGTCTGCATTTGGGGTATGGCATCTTGCTTGGTGCTTTCTGTTTGCGTTATCTCTATATGCGAGAGCAATGGATGAATCAGCAATATAGTGAGCTGAATGCACGGATTCAAGCCATGCAAGCACGTATTCATCCTCATTTCTTATTTAATAGTTTAAATAGTGTCGTAAGTTTGATTTCAATTGATCCTGACAAAGCAGAAAACATGTTGATTAACTTGTCACGATTATTCCGCGCCAGTTTTCAAGAGTTGAAATTGGTGAGTTTGGCTGAAGAAATTGACTTGTGTCAGCAGTACTTAAGTATTGAAAAATTACGTCTAGGAGAACGTTTAAAGGTAGAATGGAATATACAGGCGACGTCTTTAGAATTAAAACGAGTCACGATTCCATTATTAACATTGCAACCTTTGCTAGAGAATAGTATTTTTCATGGGGTAGAAAAAGTTTTACAGCCCTCAACCATTAGTGTATTGGTTGAAATATTGCAAAATCAAGTCAGTATAGTCATTACTAACCCTTATTCTCACGATACAATAAAATCGAGACAAGGGAATGGTATTGCAATAGAAAATGTGAAGCAACGTCTAAAAGCCTATTACGGACAGACAGTGAAGTTTCAGGTTTATGGGGGAGTATCGTTATATACCACGGTGGTAAGTTATCACTATCGAGTAAAATAATAAGTTAAGTTAACCATAAAAATGACGGATGAAGTTAACGGTGACAAGGAGGAGAGGATGAAAGTTCTGATTGCTGATGATGAACCTCTCGCAGTAGAGCGTTTGTCACGTTTAGTGACCCAAATGGGCCATGAAGTGATTGCGACGGCGCATCATGGGCAGGATGTGTTAAACCATATTGAAAATGATTCGCCCGATGTTGTTCTATTAGATATTCAAATGCCTGGAATGAACGGATTGGAGTGCGCTGAGCAGATCAGTCATCTTAGCCCTCGTCCAGCTATTATTTTTTGTACGGCATATGATCAACACGCATTGGAAGCGTTTAAGTTTCAAGCACAGGGATATTTGCTCAAGCCTATTGCACAACAAGATTTACAACAGGTGTTCAATAGTCTGACGCAACTTACACAAGCACAAATGACTGGTTTACAACAACAAGACGATATGTACGATACTAAAACTCAACGCCATCAAATTGCTGCGAAAACTTATCGCGGGGTCGAACTTATTCCAATAGAGAATATTTACTATTTTCTAGCAGATCAGAAATATGTCACTGTTCGTCATCGAAATGGCAGTGTATTAATTGATGAAACTTTAAAAGATCTAGAATCTGAGTTTTCAGATCGTTTCATTCGAATTCATCGTAATGCTTTAGTTTCTCTTGATTATTTAGAAGGTTTGGAACTGATTGCGGCTGGTCAGTATCAGGTTAGATTGCGTGAGCTGGATGAACGCTTATCTGTGAGTCGCCGTCATTTACCAAGCTTAAGAGAATGCATGCATCAATTATAAAATATTGAGCTTAAGTCAGATGAAAAATCAGTTTTTGCTTGCAATTTTAGGTGAGCAAGTTAAGTTTGAAACAATTGTTTTGATCCATGCTTAACTTGAATTTATGAAAACCTTAAAAATTGCGACTCGACAAAGCCCTCTTGCACTTTGGCAGGCGGAGCATATTCGCTCCCGTTTAAACGCGCTTTATCCAGATTTAACGGTTGAGTTGGTTAAGTTTGTGACGCAGGGTGATAAAATTCTAGATACACCTTTGGCAAAAATTGGTGGTAAAGGATTATTCGTTAAAGAACTGGAAGCTGCTTTGTTAGATGGTCGCGCTGATTTGGCGGTCCATTCAATGAAAGACGTGCCAATGCACTTACCAGAAGGTTTAACGCTCGCTGTGACTTGTGAGCGAGAAGACCCACTTGATGCCTTTGTTTCGAATCATTACCAAAGTTTTGATGAGTTACCTCAAGGTGCTAAAGTAGGTACATCTAGTTTACGTCGCAAATGCCAGATTTTACAAATACGCCCTGATTTAGAGATTATTGACTTACGTGGGAATGTGGGGACGCGTTTATCAAAACTTGATGATGGTTTATATGATGCCATTATTTTAGCCAGTGCAGGATTAAAGCGTTTAGGTTTGGCAGATCGAATTCGTCATTGTTTAGCGCCTGTTTTAAGTTTACCTGCTGTTGGTCAGGGTGCATTGGGCTTAGAGTGCCGTGCAGATGATGTGGAATTATTAAAAATTATCCAACCATTACAGCATGAAGAAACCTCAATTTGTGTGCGTGCAGAACGTGCGTTTAATGCCTATCTAGAAGGTGGTTGTCAAGTTCCAATAGCAGGGTATGCAACTTTAGCCAATGATCAGCTATACATAGAAGGTCGTGTGGGAAGTGTTGATGGGAAAATCTTACTAAAACAACAATTGGTTGGAACTTCAGAAGATGCTGAACAATTAGGTGAACAACTTGCACAATGCTTATTGGAGCAAGGTGCAGGTGAATTGTTAAAAGCGCTTTATTAATGCTTTTTATTAATACGCGCCCTGAAGACCGTGCTGTGAACTTAACGCAAGCGTTGTTGGAAGTGGGTCATCAGGTTATCAATCTGCCATTGTTGGAACTTGTAGCTGAACCTTTTTCGGGGCATTTGCGTGAACTGTATCAGCAACTTGAGCAGGTGCAAGTTATTGTTGTTGTCAGCCCGACCGCCGCTGATGTCGGTATGCAATATTTACAACAACAAAAGATATCCTTAGATCAACTCAAGCATGTGCAATGGATCGCAGTGGGTCAAGCAACTGCCCAAGCACTCGCAAAATTTAATATAGACAGCCACATCCCTGAGGTTGAAAATTCGGAAGGTATGCTAGATCTCCCAATATTAAATCAACAAGTACATTTGGATAAAGTTGCTTTTTGGCGTGGTCTTGGGGGGCGGCAGTTTATGATGCAGCAGTTGCAACAGCAAGGTGTCGAGATTCTTAATTTTGTTCTTTATCGTCGCCAATGCCCAATTCAAAGTGTTACGCTTTTTCCAAAAATTTTAAAAAAAATAATGCCAAGTCAACCTGTTATGGTGTTGATTAGTAGTGAGGCGAGTTGGAATAATTGGCAGCAGCTTTGTGGTCAAAATAATATAGATGTGAAATGGATATATTTGGCGCTAGGTGAACGTTTAACGCAGCTACTCAAAAATGCACGTTTGCAAACACATCAAGAGATTAACATTATTCAGCTTGATAATTTATCTATATCAGAGATTATTCAACGTATCGGTGCTTGGCAAGGACGTATATGAGAAAGATTGTTTACCTGATTTTATTACTAAGTTTATTATGGTTAGCCAAACTTAGTTATGACGTAGCACAATATTCTCAGATCGTTCCTCAACTCCAGCAACAGCTTACACAGCAGCAGCAACGTTATTCTTTGCTGAATGATCAATTTGTCGCTGTGCAGCGACAATTACAAGATGCTCATTTATCTGACCCTTCAGAAGCTTCGAGCTTACCCAGTATGGTCACGGGTGTTGCTCCTGTTATATTAATCAAACAGCAATTACTGTTAGTTCAATTCGCAATAGATCAACAACAGTTCATTTATGCGATTGATCAATTAAATCAAGTACAGCAGCATATTGTTCAATATACGGTTTCTCCTGCTTTACAGCATAGTTTGATGAAAGCGATCGAACAGGATAAACAAGCTATTCAACATTATGTGCTTATGCAAACCCAACAGCAGCAGCAGATTGATACTTTATTGCAGCAATTGGATCAAAAGCTTTTACAAGAAGTGCATAACCCAACTATTAAAATGCAAAAAGCTGAAGCTTCTTCATGGTGGTCTTGGTTTAAATTTGAAAAGGTGCAGCGTACACAGCCTGATTTAATCAATCGTCATCTCATTTTAAAAGAAGCTCAGTTACGTTTACTACTTGCTTCACAAGCCTTACATCAAGGGCAGGCATCTGAGTATCGCAAATCCGTTCAAGAGGTAATTCGATTATTATCAATTTTACCTGATCAAAACAGTCAAACGATCAAGCAAAAATTAGAAAAGCTGTTAAATCTTTCAGTTATTCCGACACCTAAATTAACGACCCTTGGTTTACTGGGGTAATGTAATTATGAAACAACTGGTGCTCATTTATTTACTTCTCAGCCTATTATTTTTTGCTATGTTTGCCATGATGAGCTATGGCTACGGTAATGGTTATGTGTATATTTACTGGCGCGATTGGCAGTTCCAAAGCAGTTTATGGGGCTTACTCGCACTTTTTATTGTGATTAGTTTATTTGCACAGTTGTTATGGTTTGTGAGTCGCAGATATTTTGCGCGAGAACAGCGTAAGAAAGAAAATATTTTACAATTTAAAGATCTACATCCATATGAGCAGCTCGGTATAGTCTGGCTGCTTGATGCGGCAAAAGAACAGCAAGGATTTATTGAGCGTGTTTTTACTCAATCAGGATTGCTGAGTAATATTGTTGATGCACAATTTGATTATAAAAATGGTGACTATCAACTGGCTTTGCAGAAATTAGAGAAATCAGCACCGATGGCCTTTGAGCTGGCAGAACTACAGCGGATCGATATTTTCTTAGAACAACATGAAACAGAAAAAGCATTAACCCATTTAGAATTCCTTGCACAGCATCAGCTTTCACCTTGGTTGGCTGAGATTGAAACTGCCTACCAACAACGCATTACTGCTTTGTGGGGCAAACTTGCCTTACAACAGCCTTGGTTATTTTTACAATCAATTCAGCATGGTTTATTAAGTGCAGAACATCGTGATCTTTGGTTGCAACAATTGCTCATACAGTTTGATCAAGCATCTGTGGATGACTTAGCTGCACTACAACAGCGATATATTGCTCTAGAGAATGAAATTCAAGCGAGACCATATAGTAGTAAGGTTTTGTGGTTAAAATTATTGGCACGTATGCCAGAAATGGGATTGCAGCATGAGGATCTTGCATTGCATTTATTGCAAGAAAATTTTGATCCAGAGGTTTTTTATCTTTGGTTCCAACAGCAACTACTGAAGCAAATTCCCGATTATAGCTATGTTGAGCAACGTATTATTCAGCTAGAACAGCGTTACACGAGTGTTCCAATGTTGACCTTTGCAAAATGGCATATTTATGTTGCAACTCAACGTTCAGAAGAAGCCGAGCAGTTATTAACTTTATATCCTGATAATATATTAATGAGCTATTTGCGGATTAAATCAACGCTTGGGGATAATCTGGATTTAATCAGACAGTTGAATTTAATCTTTGAAAATGATGTTAATTTTCTAAACTTTAAGATATGAGTGAAATATGAAAGAACTGTCTGTCTATCCTGTTATACATCGACAAACAATTGCTTGGGGAGATATGGATGCTTTTGGGCATGTAAATAATGTGCAGTATTATCGCTATATTGAAAGTGCACGAATTGCTTATTTAATGGCATTAAATATATTTGATCAAGATATAGTGACGGTGGTAGCCTCTAGTCAATGTAAATATTTAAAGCCAGTATTTTACCCTGATGTGCTGCATATTGGTGCACGTATTGAGGAGCTCAGAAATAGTGCTTTTCGAATGCATTATAGTTTATGGAGTGAAACACAAAACCAAATCGTTGCAACAGGAGAGGCAGTGATGGTTTGTGTTGATAAATTAACGTCCAATAAACTAGCTATTCCTGAATTGATTAAACAAAATATTATTGCTATTGAACAAAGTGTTGGAAATAATCTTGCATTAAAATAATTTTTATAAAGACTATTATGTCTATATTTATTTTAAGTGCGTTAATCTCATATAACTTATCTTTTTATTTTGTGAATTAATTCATAGATAGTCTGGATTTGTTATATGAAATTCAACCTATAGAAAACATCAAGAATTAAGATAAAATTAATATTCATCAGGTTCTAAAAATTATTTCATGATTTTAAAAAAATTAATACAATAGATTTAATCAAATGCACTTAAGTTTTTTTGTTTTATTGTAAATATAAGATGATTTATGGTTATATTGTGATTAAGTTGACTAATTTAATATTGATTATTTAATTGTATATAAATTACTATGGAAATAGAATTTTTGAATTCGTTTTTATTTTGAGTGATATATTTCTTTTGAGTTGGAGTGGTTCTAATGAAACCAGATATTAGTGATTTATCTGTAGAAGACTTAAAACGTTTACAGGTAGAAGCAGAAGCTTTAATCGCAAGCAAAAAAGATCAAGCAATTGAAGATGCTTATAATCAAATTATTGCAATAGCTGAAGCAGTTGGTTTTAGTGTTGAAGAGTTATTAGAGTTAGGTGAGCAAAAGCGTAAGAAAACAACGCGCAAAGCAGTAGAGCCACGCTACCGTAATAAAAAGAATACAGAAGAAACTTGGACTGGTCGTGGTAAACAGCCACGTTGGTTAGTTGCTGAATTAGAAAAGGGCGCAAAACTTGAAGATTTTCTAATCTAAGTAAGTTTTAGCCGTCATCGTTTTGTCATACGATGATTCTATGCTTCATTAAAGCCAAGCTTAAAAAGCTTGGTTTTTTTATATGAGAGAATTGGCGATGTTGAAAAAGTATGCATAATGTCATTCAGGGGCGAGTGTCTCTAAAAGGATGATATTTTGCATTTGGTAAGGGTGGAATGAAGAAAAATACCAAACAATGGAAGTGGTGGGTTTTCGCCATTTTTGCATTTTTAATTTTTATTATTTTACAAATTCCAGCAACATGGTTAATTGCGAAATTTTCTAAAGATAATCAAATCTTACATAATGTCAGCGGCAATATTTGGCAGGGACAAGCGGATTGGCAAAAAGGTCAGTTACGTGGTTCTGTACATTGGAAAACCCGTCCTTTAGATTTATTAATGTTGCGTCTTGGCGCAAATCTCGATATTCACAGCGGGAATACTCAATTTAATGGCATTTTTGGTTACGGTTTAGGTCAAAAGATTTTGATCAAAGATTTGCAAGGTGAAATTGCACCTGAGACTTTAAAGTATTTTGCCAATTGGCAGTGGCCTGAGAATTCAATTCAACTTAAAGATGTACAATTTAATTATCAAAAAGAAAAAGGCTTTACTGCAACTGAAGGTAAATTGCACTGGGGTGGTGGTGAATTGAATTATACCTTTGGTCAACGCCAAGATCGTATGAATATGCCTTCATTAACTGCGGAAATGAAAGATGAAAATGGGCAATTGCAAATAGATGTTCGGGATCAGCAAAGTCAGAAAATGGCGAATCTAAGTTTAGACCCGAATCTTATGCTCGATGTTCAATTGACACAGCGGATGTTATTAAATGTACCATCTTATCAAGGTAAAGCGGGACTCGACACTTACGTGATTAGTTCTCGCCAACCATTGTTGCAAGGTGGTTTTTAATGAAAACAATAGCACAAAAACTACAACAGTTTCGTTGGCAGCAATTCGATAAAACAAGTGCTTTTATCTTAGTTTTACTAATTTTATGGTTGTGCTGGAAGTTAGCTTCTTTATTTTGGTGGGTGGTGGCTCCACCTCAGCCGATGCAGTTTGATCGTGTTGCATTGGGTTCACAACAGGCGCAAGTTCCTAATATTAGTTCTTTTGCACTATTTAATGAACCTGCTACTACGACAGCACAAGATAATGTCAATGTGGAGTTGCAGGGCGTATTGTTGGGTTATCCAAGCTATTTGTCATCAGCGGTTATTAAGTTAAATGATACTGCTGAACGTTATCGTGTTGGTGAAACCATCGGTTCAACTTCCTATCAACTGGCGGAAGTGTATTGGGATCATGTAATTCTGAAGCAGGGTAATGGTGCGACACGAGAAGTTAAATTTAAGGGTTTAGATAATGGTTTATACCAGCCAATTGCCCCTGTATTAAACCCTCAAGCTGCAGCACCTCAAACACCTGCGCCTGCTCAAAACTCATCGCAATCTGCGCTAGGACAAGCGATCCAACAAATGCAGGAAAATCGTGAGCAGTATTTAAAAAATATGGGAGTGAGTGGCGGTGGCTCAGATGGTTACGAAATCTCAGATCGAACACCAACGAATTTAAAAAATACCTTGGGTTTGCGGTCTGGTGATCGTATTCTATCGATCAACGGTCAGACAGTCGGGCAGGGTCTTAGCGAAGTGCAATTATTAGAGCAAGTACGTCGTGAAGGACATGCCAAAATAGAAATAAAACGTGGTGATCAAGTGATGACCATACAACAAAGTTTTTAGTGATAACACGTCATCACATTAGTTAGGAATAAGTGCAGGTTATGGCTTTCTTGAATCATCAACGTCCACTTTGGGCACTACTTGCTGCCGCACCTTTGGTTGCGACCATCAGTACCAATGTGCAAGCACAAACATGGAAGATTAATCTACGTGATGCGGATTTAACGGCATTTATTAATGAAGTCGCTGATATTACGGGTAAGAACTTTGCAGTTGATCCTCGTGTGCGCGGGAACGTTACTGTTATTTCCAATAAACCTCTCAATAAAGATGAGGTATATGACCTATTTTTAGGTGTGTTGAATGTTAATGGTGTGGTTGCACTTCCATCAGGTAATACGGTCAAGTTAGTTCCTGATAGCAATGCTAAAAACTCAGGGATTCCTTACGATGCTCGAAGTCGTGCAGGTGGGGATCAAATTGTTACTCGCGTTATTTGGTTGCAAAACACGAACCCAAATGATTTGATTCCTGCGTTAAGACCATTAATGCCGCAATTTGCACATTTGGCTGCTGTGGCTGGCACCAATGCTTTGATCGTTTCAGATCGTGCGACGAATATTTATCAACTTGAAAATATTATCCGTAATTTGGATGGTACCGGGCAAAATGATATTGAAGCGATCAGTTTGCAATCAAGTCAAGCTGAAGAAGTTATTGGTTTGCTCGAAACCATGAGTGCGACAGGTGCGTCGAAAGATTTTATTGGTTCGCGTGTGCGAATTATTGCAGATAACCGAACCAATCGTATTTTAATTAAGGGTGATCCTGATTCACGCAAACGTTTACGCCAGATGATTGAAATGCTTGATGTTCCATCGGCAGATCGCTTAGGTGGTTTGAAAGTATTCCGTTTGAAATATGCCAGTGCGAAGAACTTAGCTGAAATTCTACAAGGTTTAGTCGCAGGACAGTCAGTTTCGTCCTCATCAAATACTAGTGCTAGTAAATCAAACTCAATTAGCAATCTAGTTTCAAATAATCAAAATTCGGGTTCATCGACGGGAACTTCAACTTCTTCAATTTCCACGCCGTCAATTAATCTCAACAATAACAGCAATAATAGCCAAAATAGTGGTGTTACAAGCTTTAATAGTGGTGGTGTGAGTATTATTGCAGATAGTACTCAAAATGCTTTGGTTGTTAAAGCTGATCCGCAATTGATGCGTGAAATTGAGGCAGCCATTCAGCAGTTAGATACTCGACGTCAGCAAGTCTTGATTGAGGCTGCCATTATTGAAATTGTAGGTAGTGATGCTGATCAACTCGGTGTGCAATGGGCATTAGGTGATTTAAATAGCGGTGTTGGCTTAATTAACTTTTCGAATGTTGGCTCTAGTATCTCTAAGCTCGCAGCAGGTTATCTAACAGGTGGGGCGGCTGGCGTTGGTTCCGCACTTGGTACAGGTTCATCCATTATTCTGGGTGAATACAAGGAAGGTGCGAATGGCTCACGTAAATTGTATGGTGCTCTCATTCAAGCGCTAAAAGAAAATAAAAAATCAAATTTATTGTCTACGCCATCTATCGTGACAATGGATAATGAAGAAGCGTATATCGTAGTGGGGCAGAATGTTCCATTTGTGACAGGGTCAGTTGCGACGACTGGAAATAGTACGGTGAATCCTTACACAACTGTTGAACGTAAAGATGTGGGTGTTACTTTAAAGGTGATCCCTCATATTGGTGAAGGCGGTTCTGTTCGACTTGAAGTAGAGCAAGAAGTTTCAAACGTTGAAAATAGTAAGGGTCAGGCTGCTGACTTGGTGACAAGTAAACGAGCGATTAAAACTTCAGTCCTCGCAGATCATGGGCAAACAGTCGTGTTAGGTGGTTTGGTTACCGATCAGACAGATGTTAGTCGTCAAAGTTTGCCTGTTCTTGGGGATATTCCTTATCTTGGTCGTTTGTTCCGTTCAGATAGTCGTGGCAATGAAAAACGTAATTTACTTGTATTTATCCATCCAACCATAGTGGGTGATGCTGAGGATGTGCAACGTATATCTCAACAACGTTATAACCAGCTATACAGCCTCCAATTGTCTATGGATAAGAATGGTAATTTTGCAAAATTACCTGAAAATGTTGCGGATATTTATCGCCCACAACCTGCGGTAAGTAGCTCACCATACCAAAAAGTTCCAACAACAACGCAAAAAGAGGCTGTGGTTATCACAAAGCCTGTCGTTGTGGTTGAGCCTCAAGTACAAAGAAAAACGGTGCAGCTTCCAGCCAAAGCAACTGAACGCAGTAAAAATACAGTGACAACCACGACGATTCGTCCTGCGTCTTCACAGTAGATGCACAGAAGCGCTTATGTCACAATGTTATGATTGAAAGAAATTATGATAAGGATAAACATCTATGACTTGGAAATTACAAGCCATTACAGGTGAATTTACAGGGCAAGAGATTAGTATTGAGCGTGATATGTTGGTGGGGCGACATCAGGATGCAGATATTTTATTGCAATCTGCGGATATTTCACGCCGTCACGCAGCACTGCTACTCAAAGGAGAGCAGCTATGGGTGCAAGATTTGAATTCTTCAAACGGTACGTTTATTAATGATACTCGTGTTGAACAAGAAACTGCTTTAAATGATGGCGATATTTTACAATTTGCGAGTTTTGTGTTTTCAGTTTTGGCAATTGTGCCAACGCTTACAGAGCTACCAGAAATTGAAGTTGAGCCAGTAACGGCAACGAAGCACGATGCGGGTATGCCAACGCTTGCAGAGCGAGCTGCGGAAACTTCGATTAATCGAGATGGTATGCCACAACAAGTTGGAATTCCAAAACCGGCACCAATTCCTGAAGGTATTGCTGTTCAGGCGGCTGCTGGACAGCAACCGATCGCGATTGAAGAACCTATTTCTCGTGTCCAACAAGAAATTGAACAGCAAAAAAATGCATCGATTGGTTTAATTTCAATTGTTGTGCTCATCATTTTAGCTGTGATTGCTTGGTTATTCTTTAAATAATTATATTAAGCTTTTACAATCAAGGCATGCTCATATGGGTGTGCCTTTTTATTTCTTGAGTCGAAATCTATGTCTGTTGCTCAGTTACAACAACGAAATTTAATTTTATTTGATCTGGATGGGACACTTGTGGACTCGGCAGCTGATTTATATCGAGCAATGAATCTAAGTTTGGAAAAGCTGGCATTACCATTCGTAACAGAGGTGCAGATTCGAGCTTGGGTAGGCAAGGGTGCGGCTAAACTATGTGAGACTGTTTTAGAGCATTTGTTTGGGCAGATTGATGCTCAACAGCAGAAGCAGTTGTTTGATACTTTTGTTGAGATTTACGAGCAAGAATTATGTGTAAACACCAAAGTATATGAAGGTGTTTTACCATTTTTGGATTACTGCCAAGAGCATCATATTACGATGGCTTGCGTAACTAACAAACCAGAGCATTTAGCGCAAGGTATCCTCGATATTTTGCAGTTAAGCCAATATTTTAAGATGGTGGTTGGTGGTGATAGTTTAGCTGAACGTAAACCTCATCCATTGCCTTTACTACACTGTATGCAGCAGCAAAATATTACAGCGTCACAAGCTTTGATGATCGGTGATTCGAGTAATGATGTGGAAGCCGCCAGACGTGCAGGTATTGATTGTATTGTGGTCAGCTATGGCTATAATCATGGGGAAAGTATCTATGACTGTCAGCCACAGCAAGTGGTCGATAGTTTGGCAGAATTGATAGAAGATGATTTAGTCAGGAGACAAGCATGAAGTTTGTTATGGTTTTTCGATGGCGGGCTTGAAAAGGCACTACAGAAAAAACGCACAGAAATTAAAACCATAGAGAAGATTCATGACGACCTTAGTACAATTTGAGCAATTAAAATCAGCAGGCTATAACACCATTCCTGTGTATCGCCAACGTTTAGCCGATACAGAAACCCCACTTTCTGTTTTTGCACGTTTTAAAGAACAAAAACAAGCCTATCTCTTTGAGTCTGTTGAAGGGGGTGAGAATTGGGCTCGCTATTCAATGATTGGTTTAGGGGAGTCGATTGTTTTTTCCTGTAATGCAGGTGTATTGACCATTCAGCAAGCTGATGGCTCGCTTCGCCAGCAAGACTGTGCTGATCCATTTCAGTATATCCGTGATTTTCAAAGTCAATTTAAAGTGCCAACCCAAGCTGAATTGCCTGAGTTACCAAGTTTTACTGGTGGCTTGGTTGGGTATCTGGGGTATGACGCAGTACGTTATATCGAACCAAAACTTAAAAACGTTCCCACGGCTGATCCTGTGACCTTGCCAGATCTTTGGTTAATGTTGTCTCAAACCGTGATTGTGTTTGATAATTTAAAGGACACTTTGTTTTTAATTCATCACGCAGATTCGAGTCAGCCTGATGCCTATCATAAGGCTCAGCAGAAGCTGGATCAACTTGAGCAGTTGCTCGCTACGCCTGTCAGCTTACAAGCGAAACCGCATACTGCGCCACATTTCGAATCCATTACGGGTAAAGAAAAGTTTTTAGAAACCGTTGAGAAAGTAAAAGAGTATATCCGTGCAGGCGATGTGATGCAGGTTGTGCCTGGTCAACGTATGGTATCTGACTTTGATGGTGAAGCTTTACAAGTTTATCGTGCATTACGCCATCTCAATCCATCGCCGTATTTATTTCTGGTGCAAGGACAAACACTCACAGATCAAAAGCCATTTCATATCGTGGGTTCTTCGCCAGAAATTCTTTCACGCTTAGAAAATGGTATTGCAACAGTACGTCCTTTGGCAGGAACACGACCGCGCGGTAAAACTAAGGAAGAAGATATTGCCTTGGAACAAGATTTGCTCGCAGATGAAAAAGAGATTGCTGAACATCTCATGCTAATCGATTTAGGTCGCAATGATGTTGGTCGCGTTTCTAAAATTGGTAAAGTGCAAGTGACTGATCGTATGGTGATTGAGCGTTATTCTCATGTCATGCATATCGTGTCTAATGTGCAGGGTGAAGTACGTGATGACGTGGATGCTTTAGATGTGTTTAAAGCAACCTTTCCTGCTGGAACACTTTCAGGTGCACCAAAAATCCGCGCTATGGAAATTATTGATGAAGTAGAACCAGTTAAACGTGGTGTATTTGGTGGTGCTGTAGGTTATTTAGGCTGGCATGGTGAAATGGACATGTCGATTGCGATTCGTACCTGTGTGATTCGTGATAAAAAGGTCTATGTACAGGCTGGGGCAGGCTTAGTTGCAGACTCAAATCCTGAATCAGAGTGGAATGAAACTCAAATAAAAGCTCGCGCAGTGATCAAAGCGGTTGAATTATCATCAAACGGATTGATTTTATGAGTTTTTAACGGTTTTTTTGAAAAAACCACTTGCATCGATTCAGAGTTTTGCTAAACTGCACACCGTTCCGATACGAAACGTACGAAACACTAAGAAAGAGCCGGCATAGCTCAGTTGGTAGAGCAACTGACTTGTAATCAGTAGGTCCACAGTTCGAATCCGTGTGCCGGCACCATCTTAAGAGTGTGGTAGTATAGAGTAAAGAACAGCACTGTGTAAGTGTGATATGGTGAGATTCCCGAGCGGCCAAAGGGGGCAGACTGTAACTCTGCTACGAAAGTTTCGAAGGTTCGAATCCTTCTCTCACCACCATCTAACTTCGATTGAAGTGGTAAGTACCAACATGCGGGAGTAACTCAGTTGGTAGAGTGGCAGCCTTCCAAGCTGCATGTCGCGAGTTCGATCCTCGTCTCCCGCTCCATCGAAGATGTCGCTCTTATAGCTCAGTGGTAGAGCACTCCCTTGGTAAGGGAGAGGTCTCGAGTTCAAATCTCGATAAGAGCTCCAGATATACAGCTTAGTAGAATTTCTACAAAATTTTTAAAGAAGCAGGCTATTATAGTCTGCTTTTCAAGTATTGGGTGTCTAGTTTTTTAGGCGAATGTCGATAAAGAAAGTTTTTCAGGGTTGTTTTTCTCTAAACTGGTGTCGACGTAAACGAGGAAAATCAAATGGCTAAGGCTAAGTTTGAACGTAATAAACCACACGTAAACGTGGGTACAATTGGTCACGTTGACCATGGTAAAACAACTTTAACTGCTGCGATTGCAACTATTTGTGCAAAAACTTATGGCGGTGAAGCGAAAGATTACTCACAAATCGACTCTGCTCCTGAAGAAAAAGCACGTGGTATTACAATTAATACTTCACACGTAGAATACGATTCTCCAATCCGTCACTACGCTCACGTAGACTGCCCGGGCCACGCCGATTATGTTAAAAACATGATTACTGGTGCTGCTCAGATGGATGGCGCGATCCTTGTATGTGCTGCGACTGATGGTCCAATGCCACAAACTCGTGAACACATCCTTCTTTCACGTCAGGTTGGTGTACCTTACATCATCGTATTCTTAAACAAGTGCGACCTTGTTGATGATGAAGAATTACTTGAATTAGTAGAAATGGAAGTTCGTGAACTTCTTTCTACTTATGACTTCCCAGGTGATGACACTCCAATCATCCGTGGTTCAGCGCTTCAAGCATTGAACGGCAATGATGGCGAATATGGTGAGAAATCAGTTCTTGCGCTTGTTGAAGCGCTTGACTCTTACATCCCAGAACCAGAGCGTGCAATCGATAAAGCATTCTTAATGCCAATCGAAGATGTATTCTCTATCTCTGGTCGTGGTACGGTTGTAACTGGTCGTGTTGAATCTGGTATCGTTAAAGTTGGCGAATCAGTTGAAATCGTCGGTATCCGTGACACAGTTGTAACGACTGTAACTGGCGTAGAAATGTTCCGTAAACTTCTTGACGAAGGTCGTGCGGGCGAGAACTGTGGTGTTCTTCTACGTGGTACTAAGCGTGAAGACGTACAACGTGGTCAAGTACTTGCTAAACCAGGTACAATCAAGCCACACACTAAATTCGATGCGGAAGTATATGTGCTTTCTAAAGAAGAGGGTGGTCGTCATACTCCATTCCTTAACGGTTACCGTCCACAGTTCTACTTCCGTACAACTGACGTAACTGGCGCAATTAAGTTACAAGAAGGCGTAGAAATGGTTATGCCTGGTGACAACGTTGAGATGTCAGTAGAGTTAATCCACCCGATCGCAATGGACCCAGGTCTACGTTTTGCGATCCGTGAAGGTGGTCGTACTGTAGGTGCTGGTGTTGTTGCTAAAGTAACTGCATAAGCCCAATATTGTATTACATTCAAATCGGAAGCTTCGGCTTTCGATTTGCTTCATAGGCTAGTAGTTCAATTGGTAGAGCGTCGGTCTCCAAAACCGAATGTTGGGGGTTCGAGTCCCTCCTGGCCTGCCACTTTTTTTAAATAAAAAAGCTTAATTCTGGCTAAGTTGTCATATAATAATTCGCGAATTCTACGACGAGTAAAAAAATGTCGAATGATAAATCGCGTGACGCATTAAGCGACGCGCCAATCCCTCAAAGAAATAATGCTGCAGAAGTTATAAATGCAAGTTCTCCGCTTGATATTGTCTTGTGGTTAATTGCAATTGTTTTGTTAGTTGGTTCAGCATTGGTAAATCAACATTTACCAGCCTATTGGGCACCTGCAAATGATATTTGGGTGCGCGTTGGGGTAATTTTGGCTTGTGTCGTCGTCGCTTTAGGTTTATTATACGCCACCCATCAAGGCAAAGGCTTTGTGCGTTTGTTGCAAGATGCGCGAATTGAACTGCGTCGAGTGACCTGGCCAACAAAACAAGAGACGATCACGACATCGTGGCAAGTGCTTTTGGTTGTGGTTGTTGCATCATTGGTTTTATGGTGTTTCGATTACGGGTTAGGTTGGTTTATTAAGTTAATTATCGGGTAAGAGTGCGATGAAACGTTGGTATATTATTCATGCCTATTCAGGTTTTGAAAAACAAGTGATGCGTTCACTTAATGACCGAATCCAGCGCAGCACTGTTGCTGATAGTTTTGGTGAAGTCCTTGTTCCTACTGAAGAAGTAGTGGAAATGAAGGATGGTAAGAAGCGTAAGTCTGAGCGTAAATTCTTTCCTGGCTATGTATTAGTCGAAATGGAAATGAATGATGATACTTGGCACATCGTGAAAGAGTGTCCAAAGGTTCTAGGTTTTATTGGTGGCACACCAGAAAAACCAGCGCCAATTTCTCAACGTGAAGCTGATGCAATTCTTGCGCGTGTACGTAATACAGGTGAAGCACCTCGTCCTAAGACAATGTTTGAGCCTGGTGAAGAATTACTCGTAGTTGATGGTCCGTTCACTGACTTTAAAGGGGTCGTGGAGGAAGTGCAATACGAAAAGTCACGTTTAACGTTGACGATTAATGTATTTAATCGACCAACGCAAGTTGAACTCGAGTTTCGACAAGTCGAAAAAACGATTTAATTTGAGTTGGTTGGTAAGCGCCCGATTTGATCGGGCATTGTTGTTCTAACACTTCGGTGTTGTTTAATTTTTTGGGGAGCCTGACGGCGTCTGTACCCAGAGGTAATTTTCAATGGCTAAGAAGATTGACGGCTATATCAAGCTGCAAGTTCCAGCTGGTAAAGCAAATCCATCTCCACCAATTGGTCCTGCTTTAGGTCAACGTGGTGTAAACATCATGGCATTCTGTAAAGAATTCAATGCTGCTACACAAAAACTTGAAGTTGGCTTGCCAATTCCTGTCGTGATCACTGTGTACAACGATAAGTCGTTCACATTCATCATGAAAACTCCACCTGCATCTATTCTTCTTAAGAAAGCTGCTGGTATTCAAAAGGGTTCTTCTGTACCTAACAAAACTAAAGTTGGTAAGTTGACTCGTGCTCAATTAGAAGAAATTGCGACTACTAAAGAACCAGATTTAACTGGTGCTGATTTAGACGCTCGTGTGCGTACCATTGCTGGTTCTGCACGTTCTATGGGCTTGGAAGTGGAGCTATAAGACATGGCAAAGTTAACTAAACGTCAAAAAGCCATTGCTGCTGCTGTAGAAGCAAACAAAGTTTATACTTTGGAAGAAGCAGTACAAGTTCTTAACAGCCTTCCAGCTGCGAAGTTCAAAGAATCATTAGACATCTCTGTAAACCTTGGTGTTGATCCACGTAAATCTGATCAGGTTGTTCGTGGTGCGACGACTTTACCTGCAGGTACAGGTAAAACTGTACGTGTAGCAGTATTTGCTCAAGGTGCTGCTGCTGAAGCTGCAAAAGAAGCTGGTGCAGATGTTGTTGGATTTGATGACCTTGCTGAAAGCATTCAAGGTGGAAATCTTGATTTCGACGTAGTTATTGCTGCTCCTGATGCAATGCGCGTTGTTGGTAAGTTAGGTACAATTCTTGGTCCACGTGGCTTAATGCCAAACCCTAAAGTGGGTACAGTGACTCCAGATGTTGCTAATGCAGTTAAAAATGCTAAATCTGGTCAGGCACGTTACCGTGTAGACAAGGGTGGTATCATCCATGCTGCAATCGGTCAACTTGGCTTTAGCGAAGAAGCTGTGCGTCAAAACGTTGAAACTTTAATTGCAGATTTAAAACGTTTAAAACCTGCAACTTCTAAAGGCGTATACGTTAAGAAGATCACTTTGAGCTCAACTATGGGTCCAGGTTTGATCGTTGACGTAAACAACGTTTCTAAGTAATTAGAAAGAATTTTAAAGCCTTAGATTTTTTCATTGGAAAAATCTAAGCAAACTTTGAATTGATAAATGAAGGTTTATCAGCGTCAAAGACCTCAGGCGAGGCAGGTTTTAGGATTTGCTTCTTAAAATACCAGTCTGAGTAGACGCGGTGGTGTGATTTGTTGCTCCTCCGCGTGTAAGTCGAAAGGCTTACGAATTGGGAGTGTACCTGTGTAGGTACATAAATCACCGTTAGGAGGTTTTACAATGGCTCTTCTTATCGAAGACAAAAAACAGATCGTTGCTGAAGTAACTGAAGTTGCTTCTACAGCGTTCGCTGCCGTTGTTGCTGACTACCAAGGTTTAACGGTTGAGCAATTAACTGCTCTTCGTGTTGAAGCTCGTAAACTAGGTGTTGCTACACGTGTTGTACGTAATACTTTAGCTAAACGTGCTCTTCAAGATACGCAATTCTCTATCTTGAATGACAATCTTGTTGGTCCAACAATCTTAGCATTCTCAACTTCTGAAGACGATATGGGTGCAGCTGCACGCTTGTTCGAAGAATTTGCTAAAACTAACAAAGCATTTGAATTAAAAGCTGCTGCATTTGACGGCAAACTTTATCAAGGTGAAGAAGTTAGTATTATTGCAAACCTTCCGAACCACGAAAAAGCGCTTACTATGCTTGCCTCTGTTCTTCAAGCTCCTATTTCGAAATTGGGTCGCTTACTTACAGCACTCCAAGAGAAAAACGAGTCAGAAGCTGCTTAAGCTTAAATCTACTTTCACACCATTCAATATCCATTTGGAGTTATTCTCATGGCTTTAACAAACGAACAAATCTTAGACGCAGTTGCTGAATTAAAAGTTATCGAACTTGTTGACTTAATCAAAGCATTTGAAGAGCGTTTTAACGTATCTGCTGCTGCTGTAGCTGTAGCTGCTGGTCCAGCTGCTGCTGCTGTTGAAGAACAAACTGAATTCAACGTTGAGTTGACTTCTTTCGGTGCTAACAAAGTTGCTGTAATTAAAGCAGTTCGTGAAGCTACTGGCCTTGGTCTTAAAGAAGCTAAAGATCTTGTTGAAGGCGCTCCTGCAGTTCTTAAAGAAGGCGTTTCTAAAGAAGAAGGCGAAGAACTTAAGAAGAAGCTTGAAGAAGCTGGTGCTACAGTTACACTTAAGTAATGCTGTAGGGAGTCGATTTTTTCAAAATCGGCTCCAAAAAATGGCTGATGGCTCTTGGGTCATCAGCCTTTTTGCGTTACAATAATCGGCTCGTTTTTTGATAGTTTTACGTTTGTTGTGCGTATTATTTAAACAAAATTCATGAAATCAAACGCTTACCAATATTTTTTTGCTTATAAAAATATTGTTAAGCGTTTTAATACCACTAAAAATTGCAGCATTTGTAAACAGTGGTGGCCATATCGGCCTGCGTAATTCCTTCTAGACCCGTTCTGCAGGCGGGTTTAGTTTACTTTCCGAGGACTCCAGATGGCATACTCATATACCGAAAAGAAACGGATCCGTAAGAATTTTGGTAAATTGCCCCACGTAATGGAAGCACCGTACTTACTGTCGATTCAGGTCGATTCGTACCGTACATTCTTACAAGGCGGTAAAACTCCAAAAAATCGCGAAGATATCGGTCTCCAAGCCGCATTTCGTTCAGTTTTTCCTATTGAAAGTTATTCTGGCAATGCTGCTTTAGAATTTGTTGAGTATAGTCTTGGTAAGCCTGAGTTTGATGTACGTGAATGTATTTTACGTGGTTCAACTTATGCAGCACCAATGCGCGTAAAAATTCGTTTGATCATTAAAGATCGTGAAACGAAATCAATTAAAGACGTTCGTGAACAAGAAGTTTACATGGGTGAAATGCCACTCATGACCGATAACGGTACTTTCGTTATCAACGGTACTGAGCGTGTCATTGTATCTCAATTACACCGTTCACCAGGTGTATTCTTTGACCATGACAAGGGTAAAACCCACTCAAGTGGTAAAGTGTTGTATTCAGCACGTATTATTCCTTACCGTGGTTCATGGTTAGATTTTGAATTTGATGCTAAAGATTTAGTATTCGTACGTATTGACCGTCGTCGTAAGCTGCTTGCAACGGTGATTCTACGTGCCTTGAATTACAGCAATGAACAAATCTTGAATTTGTTCTACGAAAAAGTACCTGTATATCTTGATATGGGTAGCTATCAAATTGATCTTGTTCCAGATCGCTTACGTGGTGAAATGGCACAATTTGATATCTTAGACAATGATGGTAAAGCGATCGTTGAACAAGGTAAACGTATTAATGCACGTCACGTACGTCAAATGGAAGCTGCGAACTTAGCCAAGCTTTCTGTACCTGATGAATATTTATATGAGCGTATTACAGCTGAAGATATCACACTGAAAAGTGGTGATGTGATTCCTGCGAATACCGTTCTTAGCCATGACATCATGGTGAAGATCGCTGAAGGTGGTGTTAAACAGTTTAACATCCTGTTCACGAACGACATCGATCGTGGTCCTTTCGTTGCAGATACATTGCGTGCGGATACAACAACAGGTCGCGAGGAAGCACTTGTTGAAATCTATAAAGTAATGCGTCCAGGTGAACCACCAACGAAAGAAGCTGCTGAAAACTTATTCAACAACTTATTCTTCTCTTCTGAGCGTTATGACCTTTCTCCAGTAGGTCGTATGAAGTTCAACCGTCGTTTGGGTCGTCCTTACGAAGTGGGTACAGACCAGAAGTCACGTGAAGTTGAAGGTATTCTGTCACACGACGATATTATTGATGTATTACGTACATTAGTAGAAATTCGTAACGGTAAAGGTGAAGTCGACGATATCGATCACTTGGGTAACCGTCGTGTACGTTCTGTGGGTGAAATGACAGAAAACCAATTCCGTGTTGGTTTAGTGCGTGTTGAACGTGCTGTTAAAGAGCGTTTAAGCCAAGCAGAAACAGATAACTTGTCTCCACAAGATTTAATCAACGCAAAACCAGTTGCTGCTGCAATCAAAGAATTCTTTGGTTCAAGTCAATTGTCTCAGTTCATGGACCAAAACAACCCATTGTCTGAGATTACACACAAACGTCGTGTATCTGCGCTTGGTCCAGGTGGTTTGACACGTGAACGCGCGGGCTTTGAAGTACGTGACGTACATCAAACTCACTACGGTCGTGTTTGTCCAATTGAAACGCCTGAAGGTCCAAACATTGGTTTGATCAACTCGCTTTCTGTCTATGCAAAAGCGAATGACTTTGGTTTCTTGGAAACACCATATCGTAAAGTTGTTGATGGTCGTGTGACTGATGAAGTTGAATACTTATCTGCAATTGAAGAAGTAGGTACTGTCATTGCACAGGCCGATTCTGCAGTGGATAAAGATGGTACGTTAACCGAAGAAATGGTTTCTGTGCGTCATCAAGGTGACTTCGTTCGTATGTCGCCTGAGCGCGTAACACATATGGACGTTTCTGCGCAACAGGTTGTATCTGTGGCAGCGTCATTGATTCCATTCCTTGAACACGATGATGCGAACCGTGCATTGATGGGTTCAAACATGCAACGTCAGGCTGTTCCTACCTTGCGTGCTGACAAGCCGCTTGTTGGTACAGGTATGGAAGCAAACGTAGCACGTGACTCAGGTGTATGTGTGATCGCCGATCGTGGTGGTGCGATTGAATATGTTGATGCATCTCGTATCGTTATTCGTGTCAACGAAGATGAAATGATCGCGGGTGAAGCAGGTGTAGATATCTACAACCTGATCAAATATACACGTTCAAACCAAAATACATGTATTAACCAAAATGTCATCGTGAACTTGGGCGACAAAGTTGCTCGTGGTGATATCTTGGCTGACGGTCCATCGACTGACATGGGTGAACTTGCGCTTGGTCAAAACATGCGCGTCGCGTTCATGACATGGAACGGTTATAACTACGAAGACTCGATCTTACTTTCTGAGCGCGTACTTCAAGAAGACCGTTTAACGTCGATTCACATTCAAGAATTGTCATGTGTAGCGCGTGATACTAAGTTAGGTGCAGAAGAAATTACTGCCGATATTCCTAACGTTGGTGAAGCTGCACTGTCTAAGTTGGATGAGTCTGGTATTGTTTATATCGGTGCGGAAGTGACAGCAGGTGACATCTTAGTTGGTAAAGTAACGCCTAAAGGTGAAACTCAGTTAACACCTGAAGAAAAATTACTTCGTGCAATCTTTGGTGAAAAAGCGGCTGACGTAAAAGATTCATCTTTACGTGTTCCGTCTGGTACCAAAGGTACGGTTATCGATGTTCAAGTCTTCACGCGTGATGGTTTGGAAAAAGATGAACGTGCACAAGCAATTGAAAAAGCTCAGCTTGATGCATACCGTAAAGACTTGAAAGAAGAATACAAAATCTTCGAAGAAGCAGCACGTGAACGTATTGTTCGTTTGTTGAAAGGTCAAGAATCTAACGGTGGTGGTTCAACTAAACGCGGCGATAAACTTTCTGAAGACGTATTGTCTGGTTTAGAGCTTGTTGATTTACTTGAAATCCAGCCAAATGATGAAGCAATAGCTGAGCGTTTAACTCAAATTCAAGTGTTCTTGAAAGAGAAGAGTTACGAGATTGACGAGAAGTTTGCTGAGAAGAAGCGTAAACTTTCTACAGGTGATGAATTAACAACTGGCGTATTGAAAGTTGTTAAGGTTTACCTTGCAGTTAAACGTCGTATCCAGCCTGGTGATAAGATGGCGGGTCGTCACGGTAACAAGGGTGTTGTATCAAACATCTTGCCAGTTGAAGACATGCCACATGATGCCAATGGTGTACCAGTCGACATCGTATTGAACCCATTAGGTGTACCGTCACGTATGAACGTGGGTCAGATTCTTGAGACTCACTTGGGTATGGCGGCGAAAGGTCTTGGCGATAAGATCGAAAAAATGTTGAAAGAACAACGTACAGTGATTGAACTGCGTGAATTCTTAGACAAGATTTATAACAAGGTTGGTGGTGAGCAGGAAGAGCTTGATAGCTTGACTGACGCAGAAATCTTGGCGCTTTCAGGTAACTTGCGTGCTGGTGTTCCATTAGCGACTCCTGTATTTGATGGTGCTGAAGAAAGCCAGATCAAAGACTTACTTGAGTTGGCAGACATCTCTCGTACAGGTCAAACAGTATTGTTTGATGGTCGTACAGGTGAACAGTTTGACCGTCCTGTAACTGTAGGTTACATGTACATGCTCAAATTGAACCACTTAGTTGATGACAAGATGCATGCGCGTTCAACAGGTTCTTACTCACTTGTGACTCAACAGCCGCTTGGTGGTAAAGCACAATTCGGTGGTCAGCGTTTCGGTGAGATGGAAGTATGGGCACTTGAAGCATACGGTGCTGCATATACGCTCCAAGAAATGCTTACAGTGAAGTCGGATGACGTTGAAGGTCGTACACGCATCTATAAGAATATTGTAGATGGAAACCATTATATGGATCCGGGTATGCCTGAATCGTTCAACGTATTGACCAAAGAGATCCGTTCTTTAGGTATCAACATTGAACTGAAAAATGGTGACTAAAAAATCTCCCCCAATCCCTCTTTAAGAAAGAGGGAAGAAAGGCCCCTTTATAAAGGGGCCTTTAGAGGGATTCGAGATTCCCAAATTTCAGTAAAAACAATATTTGTGACCCAGTCGGAAGAGCGTAGCTCCCCGACACACGGAGAAAAAAATTGAAAGACTTGCTCGATATCATGCGTAAGAAAACGGATTCAGAAGGTCATGCACCTGTTGAATTTGACCGTATCCGTATTGGTCTTGCGTCACCAGAGATGATTAAGTCATGGTCTCACGGTGAAGTTAAAAAGCCTGAAACCATTAACTACCGTACTTTTAAACCTGAACGTGACGGTTTGTTCTGTGCCAAAATTTTTGGTCCAGTAAAAGATTACGAATGCTTGTGTGGTAAATACAAGCGTATGAAATACAAAGGCGTCATTTGTGAAAAATGTGGCGTTGAAGTAACAACTGCAAAAGTTCGTCGTGAGCGTATGGGTCATATTGACCTTGCTTCTCCAGTTGCACACATCTGGTTCTTGAAATCATTACCGAGCCGTATCGGTTTACTTCTTGATATGACACTACGTGATATCGAGCGCGTATTGTATTTCGAATCTTATGTTGTTACTGATCCTGGTATGACTCCGTTTGAAAAGTATCAACTTTTAACAGACGAAGAATACTACAATGCACTTGAAGAACACGGTGATGAATTCACTGCGAAAATGGGTGCAGAAGCAGTTCAGGATCTATTAAAAGATATCGATCTTGAAGCTGAGATTGCGCGTTTACGTGAAGAAATTCCACAAACAACCTCTGAGACGAAACTTAAAAAAGCGTCTAAGCGTTTGAAATTGATGGAAGCATTCAAAGATTCAAACAACAAGCCTGAATGGATGGTGATGAACGTACTTCCTGTACTTCCACCAGACTTACGTCCGCTTGTACCACTTGAAGGTGGTCGTTTCGCGACTTCAGACTTGAACGATTTATATCGTCGTGTGATCAACCGTAACAACCGTTTGAAGCGTCTTCTTGACCTTGCTGCGCCAGACATCATCGTACGTAACGAAAAACGTATGTTACAAGAGTCTGTTGATGCGTTGCTTGATAACGGTCGTCGTGGTCGTGCAATTACAGGTTCGAACAAACGTCCGTTGAAATCTTTGGCAGATATGATCAAAGGTAAACAAGGTCGTTTCCGTCAAAACTTACTTGGTAAGCGTGTTGACTATTCAGGTCGTTCGGTGATTACCGTTGGTCCTACTTTACGTCTTCACCAATGTGGTCTTCCGAAGAAGATGGCACTTGAACTGTTCAAGCCATTTATTTTCGCAAAACTACAAGCATCTGGTCAGGCAACAACCATTAAAGCTGCGAAGAAAATGGTTGAGCGTGAAACCCCAGAAGTTTGGGACGTTCTTGCTTCTGTAATTCGTCAACATCCAGTCATGTTGAACCGTGCGCCAACACTTCACCGTCTAGGTCTTCAAGCATTTGAACCTATTCTGATCGAAGGTAAGGCAATCCGTCTTCACCCACTCGTATGTGCTGCGTTTAACGCCGACTTCGATGGTGACCAAATGGCGGTACACGTTCCATTAACATTGGAAGCACAGTTAGAAGCACGTGCGTTGATGATGTCAACCAACAACATCTTGTCACCTGCAAATGGTGAGCCGATCATCGTTCCTTCTCAGGACGTTGTCTTAGGTCTTTACTACATCACACGTGATGCGGTAAATGCCAAAGGTGAAGGCATGGTGTTTGCCGATACTCACGAAGTTAACCGTGCATTAGCGACGGGTAAAGTTGCGATCCATGCACGCGTAAAAGTACGTGTACACCAAACTGTAATCGATGAAAATGGTCAGCGTGAAAAGCAAACTATTATTGTTGATACAACACCAGGTCGCTGCTTGTTGTGGGAAGTTGTTCCACAAGGTTTAAGCTTTGAATCGATCAACCTTGAGATGACTAAGAAAAACATCTCTAAGTTAATCAACTCTTGCTACCGTAAACTTGGTTTGAAAGATACCGTTATCTTCGCTGACCAATTGATGTATTTGGGCTTCCGTCAAGCGACGCGTTCAGGTGTATCTGTTGGTATGGAAGACATGTTGATTCCACCAACCAAGCATACGATTATCGATAAAGCTGAAACCGAAGTTCGTGAAATCGAACAACAGTTTGAGCAAGGTTTCGTAACTGCGGGTGAGCGTTATAACAAAGTTGTCGATATTTGGGCGCGTACCAACGACCAAGTTGCGAAAGCGATGATGGATAACTTGTCTTATACACTTGTGAAAAACAAACAAGGTGAAGACGAGAAGCAGAAATCATTCAACTCGATTTATATGATGTCTGACTCGGGTGCCCGTGGTAGTGCGGCGCAGATCCGTCAGCTTGCGGGTATGCGTGGTTTGATGGCGAAGCCGGATGGCTCGATCATTGAGACCCCAATTAAAGCAAACTTCCGTGAAGGTTTGACGGTACTTCAGTACTTCATCTCGACACACGGTGCGCGTAAAGGTTTGGCCGATACCGCATTGAAAACTGCGAACTCTGGTTACTTGACACGTCGTCTTGTAGACGTAGCACAAGATTTGGTTATTACTGAATCTGACTGTGGTACAGCGGGTGGCCTAGTGATGACACCATTCATTCAAGGTGGTGACGTTATTGAACCGTTACGCGATCGCGTATTGGGTCGTGTAACTGCTGAAGATGTGCGTCGTGCATCTGATGATGAAGTTGTACTTCCACGTGGTACGTTAATTGACGAGAAAATTGCTGCTCAGCTTGAAGAAGCGGGTGTCGATGAAGTTAAAGTACGTTCAGTTATCGCATGTGAATCAACATTCGGTGTATGTGCGCGTTGTTATGGTCGTGACCTTGCACGTGGTCACTTGGTGAACCCAGGTGAATCGGTGGGTGTAATGGCTGCACAATCAATTGGTGAGCCTGGTACACAGTTAACCATGCGTACCTTCCACGTGGGTGGTGCTGCAAGCCGAACGTCTGCTGCAAACAGTGTTCAAGTACGTAACAAAGGTACTGTACGTTTCCACAACGTGAAAACTGTACAACATGCCAAAGGTCACTTAGTGTCAGTTTCACGTTCAGGTGAAATTGGTATTGCGGATGATTTAGGTCGTGAGCGTGAGCGCTATAAACTTCCTTACGGTGCGAGCATCTTGTTGAAAGATGGTGAAGCTGTAGAAGCGGGCGGTATCGTGGCGACTTGGGATCCACATACACATCCACTTGTTACCGAAGTTGCTGGTAAAGCGCGTTTCAGCCAAATCGCTGATGGCGTAACTGCAACATCTAAAACTGATGATGCAACAGGTATGACCACTGTTGAAATCTTGCCTGTAACAGCTCGTCCTGCTTCTGGTAAAGATTTACGTCCTGCAATCGTGTTAGATACAACCGATGGCGGCGAACAGTTCTACTTCTTACCACAAAACACGATCGTTACTGTCCGTGATGGCGCAACGATTGGTGTGGGTGATGTACTTGGTCGTGTACCACAAGAAACTTCACGTACCCGTGATATTACCGGTGGTCTTCCACGCGTAGCTGACTTGTTCGAAGCACGTAAGCCGAAAGAACATGCGATTCTTGCAGAAGTATCAGGTGTTGTAAGCTTCGGTAAAGAGACCAAAGGTAAGAACCGTTTAGTGATCAGCCCGGATGATGGCTCTGAGATTTATGAAGAGTTAATTCCAAAATGGCGTACGATCAACGTGTTCGAAGGTGAGCATGTGAACCGTGGCGAGACCATTTCTGATGGTCCACAAAACCCACATGACATCTTACGTTTGAAAGGCGAAGTTGCGTTAACGAACTACATCGTGAACGAAGTTCAAGATGTTTACCGTCTCCAAGGTGTAAAAATCAACGATAAGCACATTGAAGTTGTTGTACGTCAAATGTTGCGTAAAGTTGATATCACTGATGGCGGTGATACAAGCTTCATCAAAGGCGAGCAAGTGGATTACATCCGCGTTGTTCAAGAGAACCAAGCTGTCTTGGCTCAGAACAAGTTCCCAGCGAAATTTGAACGTCAATTGATGGGTATCACCAAAGCGTCGCTTTCTACTGACTCATTCATCTCTGCTGCATCGTTCCAGGAAACAACACGCGTGTTAACTGAAGCTGCTGTAACAGGTAAAGAAGATGATTTACGTGGTTTGAAAGAAAACGTTGTTGTGGGTCGCTTGATCCCAGCGGGTACAGGTCTTGCATATCACTTAGAGCGTCGTCGTCAAGAGGCAGAAGCTGCTGAATTTGAACTTCATAACGATTTCAGTGAAGTTGACCAAGCATTTAGTCAAGCGTTGAACTCAGACCAGTTCTAAGTCTTAACGAATTAAAAAAGGCACCTTTGGGTGCCTTTTTTATGTTTGAAAATAGCAAAATGATTGTATTTAGAAAACTAAACTAAGTTTTCATAGATATAAATTAGTGTGATTGTATAAATTGATTCACTTGTTGGGTATATGCATTATCTTCTCCCAAAGATCTATTTATTTCACGATGTGAAAGTGGGAGTGATAATAATTGTGCGGATGTCCCAAGTTTTTGTGCTTGCTGAATAAATTGTTGAGCCTGTATACAGGGTTGATCAGGGCGAGTGGTTGAGCAAACAGCAAGGAATGCAGGTAAACTTTGATGTAGTTGTAAGATCGGAGATAGGGCTTTCCAGTTTTCAGGTTGTTGACCAAAGGCTCGATCATAAAATCGAGCATGCCGATTTTGCATTATTTTTTCGATATCGTAAGCAGCACTATCTAAGGCAATGGTTGCTCGCCAAGGTTGCGGTTGTGGAGTTAACCACGAGGGCCGTACAGTAACCAAGCTAACTAAATGTGCACCAGCAGAATGCCCTACCAAAATAAGCCGTTTTGAGTTTGCCTGCCAATCATTTGCATGTTTTTGAATATAAAGTAAAGCGTTTGATATATCTTGAGTCTGTTGCTGTACGGTTGCATTTGGAACTAATCTGTAATTAACGGAGATCAAAAGCCACCCTCGTTTACCCCAATAATCGACTTTATTTTTTACTACAGCAGCATTATTTTTATCACCTATACTCCAAGCACCACCGTGTACCATAACGATGATTGGGGCTAGATTATTATCAGTGTGTGGTTTAGATGGGAAATAGATATCCATCATTTGTTGGGAATCATTACCGTAAGCAATATTTTTAAGTGATTCTACTTTTGCTAATGTTTGGAACTTGAAAAAATTTGCCTGAGTTGCTGAATTCAAACTCATCAAGATCAACATGGATAGCATAAATCTTGTCATTTTTTCGCCCCTGTTAAATTGTATTTCTACATTGAGCCACACATTTTATTTTCATGCTGGTTAGATTGGAACTTTGACTTCATTTTTAATAACATAATTCAATCAGCAGTGTAGTACTGTATTGATCAAAGATTCTCCCATTTAGTTTATTTTATTACAAAAAGAAAAGAATGCACTTAGAGCAATTACATAATCTGATTATTTTCTAACAAAAATCAGATTATGCTTAGACTATAAAATTGAGGAGTTTTGGACATGAAAAAAACAATTGGTTTAATTTCAACATTAGTATTATCTACTTTGATGTTTACAGGCTGCCAAAACATGAGCGCATCTGATCAGCGTATTGGTGCAGCAGCATTGGGTGGTGCAGTTGGTGGTGGTGTAGGTAATCATGTAGGTGGCGGCTTAGGAGCGGGTGTAGGTGCAGCAGCAGGTGCTGGTGTAGGTGCAAATGCCAAGGGTGGTAGTAGTAATTCAACCACAAGTAGTGCAATTGGTGCAGGTATTGGTTCTGTGATTGGTAAGTCTATTTTTGGTGGTGATACTGGTGCCGCAATTGGTGGTGCAATCGGTGGTGGCGCAGGTGCTGCAATCCAAGAAAAGAAAAAGTAATATGAATTAAAATTTTAGTAAATGCCTGCTATTGTTTGCAGGCATTTTATATTTAGGTTCATCTTGAAGAACTTGCTTTGGGCTTCTTCCGACGTATATATAAAATTTTTTCAACCTCTGCAATTCGTGTTCCTGCATCATCTAAAATATTTAGCGTGTAATGACGTAAAACAGGTTCATAATTTTCTGCCAATCGTTTGATTTCATCAATTTCATTTTTACTTAGTTTAATGTCGGCAACGACCTCACTACGACCAGGTGACAGGAAATTAATAGAAGCACTTTTGTCCCAAACAATATATTTATGTCCTAAATGATGCATGAGAATCAGCATATAAAAGGGATCAACCATCGAATATAAACTGCCCCCAAAATGCGTCCCGACAATATTACGATTTTTTCTAGTCAGCGGCATTTTGACACGAATGAAGTAACGATCAAGATCAAATGTTTCGATTGCAATGCCTGCCCCACGATAAGGGGAATAGTGATTCAGCATAAATTTAGAAATCGCTGGAATGGTTCGAATTTTTTTGAAAAAGTCTTTCATGGTCAATTTTTTTTCTTACAACTCTATTCATACTCCATAAGTATCATTTTTAGTGCATCGCTGGCAATGGCTGTTTTATAACCAAGCCGATAGAAAACAAAATGGGAAAGAATTATGCAAGCACAAGTAAAAACAGTAACCACTTCTGACCAACAAAGCCTCTGTGTCAAAACATGGGGTGATGAAAAGAAAACACCATTGGTGTTAGTACATGGTTATCCCGATAATCAAGAAGTATGGGAACCGATTATCGAGCAATTGGTTGATGACTATTATGTCGTTACTTACGATGTTCGTGGTGCAGGTTTGTCATCAATTCCAAAGCGTATTAAAGACTATCGATTACCGCGTTTATCTTTGGATTTACAAGAAGTCGTTGATCAAGTGTTACCAAACCGCAATTTCCATATGGCAGCGCATGACTGGGGTTCTTTACAGTCTTGGGAATCCGCAACTGAACCTAAGTTAAAAGGCCGATTACTATCTTATACAACAATCTCAGGCCCTTGCTTGGATCATGCTTCTTTATATTTGCGTGAAAAGTTTAAATCTGCACCAAGTAATGTACTGAAAATGCTGACTAAATCTTGGTATATTGGTGCTTTCCATTTGCCATTAGTTGCTCCAACCGTATGGACTTTCTTTAGTCCAGAAAAGTGGGGTAAGATTTTAAGTGGCTTAGAGAAAAAACAAAACTTGCCATTAAATGCAAATATTGTGTCAGATGGTAAATACGGTATTAATCTGTATCGTGCTAACTTTATTCCTTCACTGACTCAACCACGCCAACGCTATGCTCAATGTCCTGTACAGGCGATTGTATTAAAACGCGATGCATTTGTTAGCCCTGAGTACATTACAGAATCAATGCCAAAATGGGTTGAAAACTTTGAATATGTTGAACTTGATGCCAATCACTGGGCAGTTCTAAGTCAGCCAACCAAAATTGCTGAACTAATCCGTCATTTTGTAAAACGCCAGACTGTTTAAGGGTTTAGCGGATTAATCAAAATAAAAATCACTTAAAACAGATTGCAATTTGGCGACATTTTCAGCTTCTATACAATGAATCTGCTAGAATGTCGCCTTTCTTTTTGCTCCTAAATTTTGTCCATGAATGCTGTCGTAATTGCGATTGCCGTGATGTTTATTTTGTCACTGGCACGCGTTTCTGTTGTTCTCACTTTGGTCATATCAGCCATTATTGGTGGTCTGGTTGCTGGACTGAGCCTTTCTCAAACTGTAGAAGCTTTTAATGCAGGACTGGGAGATGGTGCTGAAGTTGCTTTGGCTTATGCTGTTCTAGGTGCTTTTGCCTTAGCCTTATCTAAATCTGGTTTACCAGATTTACTTGCACATAAACTGATTGGTTTATTAGGAATGGAAGCCAGTAAAAATCAAGAAAAAAAAGTGAAATATCTTTTATTAACGATTTTACTCATCGCTGCAATTTTCTCTCAAAATCTAATCCCAGTTCATATTGCTTTTATTCCTGTATTGGTTCCGCCATTGTTAAAAGTGATGAATCATCTAAAGCTTGATCGACGTGCGGCAGCATGTGTACTGACGTTGGGTTTAGTTGGAACATATATATTCTTACCTGTGGGCTTTGGTGCCATTTTCCTTGAACAAATTCTGATGGGGAATATTAATAAAATTGGGGCTGCATATGGCTTGCATGTAGAACGTAGCATGATGCCTATAGGCATGGCGATACCTGTTTTGGGTATGGTTTTAGGTACTTTAGTCGCTGTGTTTATTAGTTATCGTAAACCCCGTGAATATGTTGATCGATCAATTTCACCTGTTACAAGCATTGATTTAGATAAACCACTACGAGCAACAACACAAGCTGAATATGATCTCAAGGTGGATGCTGAAGAGTTGAAGCATGAAGCTGAAAATGTACCTTATATTTCCAAAAAAACCATGCTCATGGCTTTACTTGCAATCGGTTTAACCTTAGTTGCACAGTTGTATTCAGGTTCGATGATTTTAGGTGGCCTTGTTGGTTTTGCTGTGTTATCGGCTTCTGGCATCTTTAAATGGCAAGAAGCCGATGATGTGTTTGTGCAAGGGATGCGGATGATGGCCTTAGTTGGTTTTATCATGATTTCTGCGGCAGGTTTTGCTTCAGTCATGACGCATACAGGTGACATTACTCATCTAGTGAATGGCGTTGTACATATCATTGGTGATAATCATGCTTTAGCTGCATTCTTGATGCTATTTATTGGCTTGTTTGTCACGATCGGTATTGGTTCATCTTTCTCAAGTGTGCCTGTGCTGGCAGTGATTTATGTGCCACTCTGCGTACAATTTGGATTCTCACCTTTAGCAACAATTGCATTGATTGGTACTGCTGCTGCATTAGGTGATGCAGGTTCGCCTGCTTCAGATTCAACATTAGGACCTACAGCAGGACTAGGTGTAGATGGTCAACATGATCACATTTGGGATACTGTAGTGCCAACATTTATACATTTTAATATCCCGCTACTTATTTTTGGCTGGATCGCAGCAATGGTTTTATAATAAAAAGGCTCAATATGAGCCTTTTTAATTGAGTATAAAAAATATCAAGAAGTGACATTTTTTGTCTGTTTTTTAATCTAATTTTATAATATATTCTAAATGCAAATTTATATGTAATTTAATTT